>NZ_MKXT01000070.1:0-3053 GCF_001913985.1 Corynebacterium sp. S5S1 | reverse complement strand
AATATATGAATAGAAATAATATATTCATAAAAATTTTATTTATCACATCATTTGCTATGATTCTTGCAATTGTTAGTAACCACAATCAAACTTTTGCTCTTACTTATAAAAAAGGTGATGTCTTAACAACTAGAAGTACTAGTGCAAGTGGTCTTACAGGACATAACGGTATATACATAGGTAATGGAAAAGTTCTAGACACTCCTAGAGTTCACCATTATCCAAGAGTAATGTCAGTGAAAAAATGGATTAAAAGCTATCCTAAAACAAAAGTAACACGACCAAAAAATTCTAGTCTAGGAAATAAAGCTGCAAACAACGCCGTTAAATATTTTAAAGGCAAAAAAATACCATATAAGGTTACACCAAATCCTAAAAATATCAAAAAAACCTATTGCAGCGAAATAGTATGGTATTCCTATTACAAAGCTGGAAAACAATATATGATCCCCGAGCATGGAGTTTGGTTACCACCAAGTATTGTAGCCCCATATGCATTTGTTAATAAACAAGATGTTAAGCACAATGGTTTTAAATTCGTAGATAATAAATGGTAGTTACAAAATAAAGACTAAATCTATTGAGATTTAGTCTTTAAATCTTTAGAATAACCATTTATTATTTGCTCTTCTCCCTTCACTTGCTTTGCTTTATAGTCATAATAGTAGTACTTCGTAGTATCTTTTTCTTTATATTCTATTAAATAATTCCTATATCCTGGTAAATTCCCAATTCTTTTTTTTAATTCAATTTTTTTAGGTTTTTTCTCAATGTTAACCAAATATGAGCGAACCTTACTTTCCGTATACTGAAATCTTATAATAATATTTAAAGAAAATATTATTACTAATAAAAACATAATAGTAACTATTACTTTTTTTAATTTCATTTAATCCCTCCCTATAACACACATAATAAATATTGTTATAGCCATTGTTGCCAATATATTTTTTAAAGTATTGATATCATTTAAAAATATATAATCTGAAAACGTTAAGATCAAAATAATAACAATAAAAAACAATACACTTAAAAATAACTCTTTTATCACATGAAAACCTCCTATTTGAAATTGTATAAATTTTTGCTTTATTCCAATTGCTTTATTGACGTTGAGCCTCTGAACCCTTAACAAACCCCAAAACTGTCGACTCGTCGGCCTAATAGCTCACGCTATGCCGACATTCGTCGATACAGTTTAGTTAAGGGTTCTTCTCAACATCAATAAATTTTCTCGGCATAAATGCGTGTTAATATCTATATTTGTGTTCTAAAGCCAATATAAGCCATATCAGCGTCGCTAATAGTAAATAAGGTATCAAGTATCCTAAATGCCATAAAAATGCTACAAAACCTTCTGAGTGCTTTATTTGATATTCTAGACCTTTATACATGTGGTCAAATCCTAAAACATTGAATAAACCACCCATGAATGTAGCGACAACGCTAATCAATAAAACGGCAAATAGTGTCAACATCAACGCTGACTTAAAGTAAGTCGCCCATTTGTGAACACTTTCAATATTGTCATCGAGTATTTCTTGTTTATCCTCAATTCTCATCAAAGACCATTTGAATTGTTCCATTGTTTGCTTTGTACGAAGATTAGGTATTTTTTCATCAAATTTCTCATCGATTTTTTGTTTAATAAATTCGCTTAGATTATCATCTGTCTCAATATTTACTTTAATCTCATGCGTATTCGAGCGTTTTATCTGATCGGTCATTCGTGATATATATAGCTTGTCTTCATCACTCAAGTTCAAAGTCGTTTTCTCGTGATTGGACTCTAAGTTCTTTAGGACGTTTAATATTTTTTTCTGTATCTCTTGGTCTGTACTCACTTTCTCTTGGTTCGTATTCTGATAATTGTTGCTCGAATTCTCTCCGTTCATTTGCGACCGCAAACTCATTTTCTAATGCCCCCTTATCGAATTGTTCACCTAAATTTTTACCTCTCACTTTTTTATTTTCTTTCAAGTGTCTGTAAGTGATTGTTTTGTTTGTGACACGATCGATTGTGATGTCTAATTGGTTCAACTCTCTCTCAAGCTCCTCAAAATTTGTCGCTTGTGATTGTTCAATCGCATCTCTAATTTCGTCTTTCCAAGAGCTTTTACCTTTTTCAATTAAGCCTTTTTCGGCTTGAGTATATCGCATTGTTGCGTTGCGTTCAGGTACAGACAATCCATGTTCTCTACATACTTCATCATTTTTTTGTTTTACGAACTCTCTTTGCTTTTTATTGCTTTGATATTTTTTCCCAGTTTCTAAATCAATTGAATTAATCACAATATGATTGTGTACATGATTTGTATCTGCGTGCGTATAGACGGCTACTTGATGATTAGGTGCAATCTTTTCTGCCAATTCTAAACCCAATTGATTACATTGCTCTGGCGTTACCTCGCCAGGCTTGAACGATTGAATCACTGTATGTGCTTGAACACCATTCTCTTTGCCATATAAAGCTCGTGTTTGCTTAAACGATGATTTTGCATAATCTTTTTCTTCTGCTCGCTTTTCTGCGTAATTGATTGCTCGACTTGCCGATTTGGTATTACCTAATTTAGTTGTTGCCATATCTCATCAAGCCTTTCACGTAACTCATTGATATTATGTTCTAACGCTATGTAATTGGGTGCTTCATGTTGATGTTTATTACAATATTTAGCAATCTGATTGGCGTTTGCACCTAACTTACTTAAATCTCTAGCAATCGATTGTCGCGTTTCTTTATCAAATTTTGGTGCGACTAATCGACTGCCTTGTGCCTTTTTCTTTACGAAAGCAGGCACACTCATATTTAAAGTTTCCGCAGATTGCCTTAACTTTAAATATTCGGATTCGCTCACACGAAAACTAATTTGTTTTGGCTCCTTACGGTTGGGTTTACGGTTTCGCCCAACAGTTTCGTCGCTAGCCACAAATGTGTTTTGTTCGCTCATTTAATCCCACCACGCTTTCTTCGAAAATTATTACTTAATACAAATTTAGCTTAAATCATAACCTAAATTTTATCAAGTAATAAAGTGGTTTGGCAAGCGTCGTAT
>NZ_MKXT01000025.1:0-28985 GCF_001913985.1 Corynebacterium sp. S5S1 | reverse complement strand
TTTGAACTGTTCGGAGTACCTAGGCATGGTGGTAGATTACCTTTCTTCCCAACCCAACCGGGCTGGATATCAGGTGTCTACCTAACAGGGGTCAGGTCCAAGGTCAGTTCATTATGATGTCTCGAAGGGCAAACTTTTCATTGCATGTTCGCTACACTTACCCACTCGATAGTTGGGGAGGAAACTCATGTGGTTCGATGGCTATCATCAACAATTTGGAAGACGCCTGGAAGAGTTTCACGCGGCGCGATTCCTGCGATGCTCGCGGAGCTCTCGCCGGAGCAAGAAGAGCAAATCCCCAGGGTGCCAAAGAATTTCCGTTCGACGCGGTGCTAGACGTCTTAAACTCCAAGCACAGCTACGAAGACAAGGTTACCCGAATACTGGCGATCAGCGGTACATGGATGAATACTGCTTCCGGTAGCCAGTGGGCTCTTGGCCCATTGAGCAGCACAGCATACTCTGAACGGGTAGGCATTGGCGTTAGATGGGGTGAGATTGCATTCTCACCACTATTGAATGTCGCAGGGGACCTTATTGATGCGTATCCCACTTGGCCAGGTGTGCTCCGGGAATTCGCTCAGAATCAAGAGTTTAGCCGTGATCATTTTTCGCAGCGTCTTAAGGAGATTTAGCGGTGTCTGACTTCTCTTCTGGAAGACCGGTAGATGCTTCTGGAACTAGGGTCTTATTCGGTATCGGCGCTGCGCTGCCGGGCTCTTTGCTCTTGTCTATTTCGCGTGAAGGAGGCAGTGAGGGCTGGTGGGACGTTGCGACAGGCGCGGTTTTGATTGCGTTTGCGGTGGTGCTTCTCTGTTGGGCTGCGTTGAGGAAGTCATGGCGTCGTCAAGCGCTGTGGGGCCTGCTATTCGTTGTCTACGGCATTCTAGGCGCGCTGTTTGTACCTAGTGGTACCAGTCGCTTTTTACGACGTGTGTTTGGATTGCTGTGATGAGTAATGCTTGGGTAACCCTGCGGCAGTCCGTCAGGATTTAAATTCCGGCTTTTTGTTTGTGGGTTGTAGAATAGGGCGGGTATTTCTGTGCTAGTTCCAACCAAGAAAGGGTAGGGCTGAATGTCGGAGCGCAATCACAATGGGCGGGGCGGACGTGACCGCAAGCCACGCAATAGCAAAGACCGTGATTTTAAGGGGGGTTCCCGGAAGAAGAAGTCTTTTTCGCCGCAGCGCTCCGGTTACCGTGAGGAACGCATTAACCGTCGCATGAGCGACCCAGACATCCCGGCTGAGGTAGATGTCAACGACCTAGACCCGATGGTCCTGCAGGATCTGAAGTCGCTATCGAAGGAGAACTCCGAGGCCGTCGCTAAGCATATGATCATGGCTGCGACCTGGATGGAGGATGATCCTAAACTCGCATTGCGGCATGCGCGTGCCGCTAAAGACCGCGCTGGCCGCGTCGCAATTGCCCGTGAAGTCAACGGAATCGCTGCGTATCGCGCCGGCGAGTGGAAAGAAGCTTTGGCTGAGCTGCGTGCCGCGCGCCGCATTTCCGGTGGCCCCGGAATGCTCGCAGTAATGGCTGATTGCGAGCGCGGCTTGGGCCGGCCGGAAAAGGCGCTCGAACTAGGCCGTTCGGAGGAAGCATCGGAACTTGATGAAGAGTCCAAGATTGAGCTGGCCATTGTTTTGGCCGGCGCCCGCCTAGACATGGGTCAGGCTGAGTCCGCGGTTGTCACCATTCAGCGCGCACATCCTGACCGCGATGCCCGCGGGGTAAGCGCGTGCCGTCTCGCTTATGCCTACGGTAATGCTCTGCTAGAAGCAGGCCGGAAGGAAGAGGCTCGGGATTGGTTTGAGCACGCAGTTTCTATTGATGAAGGCGACTGGACCGATGCTGCCGAACGCCTTGGGGAGTGCAAGTAGTGACGGTTCTAAGCAAGCACGATGCTCTTCTTCTCGATCTCGATGGCACTGTGTGGGAAGGCGGTCGCCCGCTTTCTAACGTGGTGGACGTCATCAACACCTGCGGAGTGCCGGCAGTGTATGTGACCAACAATGCTTCGCGCAGCCCACAGGCAGTGGCGAAGATGCTGGCGGACATCGGTCTCACCGCGGGTAAGGAACAGATCGTTACCTCTGCGCAAGCGGTTCTCCAACTAGCGGCGGAAGAGGTCCCAGCTGGGGCGAAGCTGCTTATCATCGGTGCCGATTCCCTCCGTGACTTGGCCCGCGACATGGGCTTTAAGGTAGTCTCCAGCGCCGATGACAAGCCTGCTGCCGTAGTGCAAGGCTTTGACCGCTCGGTTGGCTGGGAGCACTTGACTGAAGGTGCCTTGGCCATCCGCCAGGGATCCAAGTTCTTTGCTTCGAATCTCGATACCTCTCTGCCAATGGAGAGAGGTCTTGCTGTGGGAAATGGTTCTCTGGTTGCCGCCATCCAGTCAGCCACCGGGGTAGAGCCGGTATCTGCTGGCAAGCCCGAGCCGGCCATGTTTACTTTTGCGGCAAAGCAAATCGGTGCGAAGAAGCCACTTGCTGTGGGCGACCGTCTAGATACTGATATTGCAGGTGGTAACTCTGCTGCAATGGATACCTTCCATGTGCTCACCGGCGTTTCTGGTGAGCTGGAGCTGATTGAGGCACCTGTGGAGGCACGCCCCAACTTCATTGGCGCAGGAATGCACGAGCTGGCCCTTCCTGTCTCCGTTGCTCGTCCCGGAGCACAGGGTGGATTTACGGCGCGGTGCGATGGCCATGACCTTCTGCTTGAGGGCGGCGACGAAAAGTCTACCTCCGTTCAGGCATTGCGCACCGTGTTGGAAGTTGCATGGGCCATGCCGTCGCCGCCGCGCTATATTCAGCCGCGTAGCGAGCGTGCGGAAAAGGTTGTTGCGCAATGGCGGTAAAGCCGCACGACTTTCGAGCCGTTAAGGAGCCGGCAGAGATCGATGCGGAAGTAGCAGAGATCCTTGGAGAAGACGCAGCGGATTTGGCCGCTGAAGTAGATCAGCTTGATCGCGCTCACAATGTGTTGCGCGATGCATTGCAGGAGAATTAATGCCCCCACAACGTCGTAGGTTAGATGCGGAGCTGGTGCGCCGAAAGATTGCGCGGTCACGTGAGCAGGCACGGGAGATGATTAAGTCCGGCCGTGTCACGGTTGGTGGCTTCAAGGCGCACAAGCCGGCGTCGATTGTAGAGCCCGAGGTTTCCATCAAGGTAGAGGAAGCCGAAGAAGACAAGTGGGCTTCACGTGGCGCTCACAAGCTTTTGGGCGCCTTGGCGGCGTTCGACGTCGACATGAACGGCCGCATCCTCGATGCCGGCGCTTCTACCGGTGGCTTTACGGACGTGTGCCTTGAACACGGTGCGCAGGAAGTGCTGTCTGTCGACGTAGGCTATGGGCAGCTGCTATGGCGCCTGCAAAACGATGATCGCGTAACCGTTTTAGACCGTACGAATATCCGGAATGTAACGCTGGAGCTTACCGACGGCCCCTGCGATGGCATGGTAGGCGACTTGTCCTTCATTTCCCTCCGCTTGGTTTTGCCGGCCATTGTGGATTGTCTGAAGGACGGCGCTTGGTTGTTGCCTATGGTGAAGCCGCAATTTGAAGTGGGCAAAGAGCGCCTCGGAAGCGGTGGAGTGGTTCGTTCGCCGGAGTTGCGTAAAGAAGTTACTAGGGAAGTCGCTGAATTTGCGTTGTCCCTGGGGCTTAGCATGCATGGGGCTGTTGCATCCCCTCTGCCTGGGCCAAGCGGCAATGTGGAGTACTTCCTGTGGTTGAAAAAGGACGGTCAGCCAACAGATCTGGCTAGAGTGGAAGAAATGATTGACCGCGCAGTCGAGGAAGGCCCACAATGACACGTGAGATCCTGTTGGTGCCTCATGCCAACCGTCAGCAGAACCTGGAGGCTACGTCGCGTGCGGCAGAACTCCTACAAAGTGCGGGAATTACTGTTCGAGTGTGCGCGGACGAGAAGGTACTGCCAGGATTAAAGCATGTGCCTCACACTGAAGATGCGGCCGCAGGGTGCGAATTAGTGTTGGTTTTAGGCGGCGATGGAACCTTCCTCCGTGCCGCCGACATGGCGCGTGCCGTAGATATTCCGGTGCTGGGCATTAATCTAGGCCACGTGGGCTTTCTGGCCGAGTGGGAGGTCGAATCCCTAGATCAGGCCCTAGTGCGGGTCATAGATAAGAGGTACCGCATTGAGGATCGACTCACCATCGATGTCACTATCTTTGATGAGGAAGGGACCCTTCTCAACCGCAGCTGGGCTTTGAACGAGGCTTCGGTAGAAAACCAAAACCGCTCCGGCGTGCTAGATGCAATCTTGGAAGTTGACCGCCGGCCGGTGTCGTCCTTTGGTTGCGATGGGGTGCTAATTTCCACACCTACTGGGTCGACTGCCTATGCGTTTTCGGCTGGCGGCCCAGTGCTGTGGCCCTCCCTCGATGCGATTTTGGTAGTACCGAATAACGCGCATGCGCTGTTTACCAAGCCATTGGTTGTATCTCCCAATTCTTTAGTGGCCGTCGAATCAACTATGCGTACGACACCGGCGACCGTGATTTTGGACGGTTTTCGTGAGCTCGCAATGCCCCCAGGAGCTCGTGTGGAGGTCGTGCGAGGCGCGCGTCCGGTGCGGTGGGTACGCTTGGATGACCAACCTTTTACTGACCGTCTAGTCTCGAAGCTGCGCCTGCCCGTAGAAGGGTGGCGCGGGCCGAAGGAGAAGTAGTGCTCGTCGATATTTCCATCAATGATCTGGGTGTTATTAGCCAGAGCTCTGCGGAACTATCCGCGGGCCTTACCGTGCTTACCGGTGAAACCGGTGCGGGTAAGACCATGGTGGTTACTGGCTTAAGGCTCTTAGCCGGTGGTCGCGCGGACGCCTCCCGGGTGCGCGATGGCGCGAAAAAGGCCGCAGTAGAGGGGCATTTTTCTTCCGCAAAGGACTCGATCCGTGAGTTAGTGGATTCGGTAGGCGGAGAGCCCGACGAAAATGGCGAGTATATCGTTTCACGCACGGTTTCCGCCGCCGGAAGATCGCGGGCCTATTTAGGCGGCCGTGCGGTGCCGGCTGCAACCCTGGGCGAGTTCGCGCGCGAGCTTATTACGGTCCACGGGCAAAATGATCAGCTGCGTTTGCTCGCGCCCGAGGAACAACTGGGTGCGGTTGATCGTGCGGATCCGAAATTGGCGCGTGTGCGGGAGCGCTATACCGAGGCCTTCAAACAGTGGCGCAGCCTCGCCAAGGACTATAAGCGGCGTACGGAGCAGCGCCGCGAGTTGGCGCAGGAGGTTGACCGCCTGCAATTCGCCGTCGATGAGATCGATGGCATCGCCCCAGAACCCGGCGAGGACGAGGAACTGGTGCAGCTGGTTCGCAAGCTGCAAGACGTCGATGGGCTGCGCGAGTCCGCGGAAATCGCGTTGGCTTCCATCGATGGTACCGAGGAACTGGAAGAGGCCGCCTCGGCACTGCTAGGCCGGGCGGTTTCTGCCTTGGCGGGATCCACCGATAAGGAATTGGCGGCCTTGGGCGAACGGCTCGGAGAGATCTCGTCGCAACTGGGCGATATCTCCGGCGAGCTCGGTGGGTATCTAGCCGGGCTGCCGGCGGATCCACACCTGTTGGAAAAGTCTCTCCAGCGGCAGCAGGAACTGCGCACATTGACCAGAAAGTACGCGGGAGATATTGATGGAGTTGTAGCTTGGCGCAATGAGGCAGCGGCAAAGCTCGAGTCCATGGATACCTCTACGGAGGCCCTGGAGGAGCTGAAAAAGCAGGTCAAAGACGCTGAATCGGTGATGATTGAGCGGGCAGGGGCGCTGACAAAGGGGCGTCGGAAAGCGGCGAAGGCCCTAGGCGAGCAGGTGACGCAGGAGCTCCACGGCTTGGCCATGCCGAATTCGACGCTGACGGTCGAGCTTACGCAGGCGAAATATTCTAAGTCCGGCGCAGACGCGGCCGAGCTGCAGTTGAATGGTAAGCCGATTGCCTCTGCTGCCTCGGGCGGCGAACTCTCCCGTGTCATGCTGGCCTTGGAGGTCGTGCTGGCAGACGAGGACGGCGCCACCTTAGTCTTCGATGAGGTCGATGCCGGCGTGGGCGGGCGCGCAGCGGTAGAGATTGGCCGCCGCCTGGCGCGCTTGGCGGTGCATAATCAAGTGATTGTGGTGACCCACCTGCCGCAGGTGGCCGCGTATGCTGATGCTCACCTGCATGTATCGAAGGAGAGATTTACCTCTGGCGTGGCCGAGCTGTCACAGGAGGAGCGCGTGGAGGAACTGGCTCGCATGCTGGCGGGGTTGGACGATACCGAGACCGGCCGCGCGCACGCGCAGGAGCTTTTTGACCGCGCACAGGAAGAAGCTTCCGCGCGCCTCGCCCATTCGAAACCATAATCACGCCACAATAGGGCTCATGGCTCTGTTTTCCCGTAACCCCGAGCAGCCTGGTGCACTGCGCGATTGCACTCCAGGCGCTAAGGGGATGAAAAAGTTTAGTGAAGGCGATGTCGCCGTAATTGATGTGGCCAATATCTCTCGCCACGAGGCTCAAACTCTCGTAGACCTTAAGCCCTCTGCCGTCATTAATGTGGCGGAATTTTCTACCGGCACGGTCCCTAATTATGGCCCGCACATGTTGCTTGACGCCGACATTACCCTCCTTGAAGGCGTGGGACAGTCCTTTGTTTCCGAGTTCAAAGAGGGTAAAAAGGCGCGCATCGGGGAAGACGGCACCGTCTTTAGCGGCGATAAAGCACTCGGCACCGGCCGCGTGGTAACCCGCGAGCGAGCAGAAAAGAACTTCACCGCGGCGCAGGGCGCGCTGATTGACCATATGGAATCCTTCTTTGGCAATTCCATTGATTTCATTAACTCGGAAGGCCCGCTGCTTATCGACGGTCTCGGCGTCCCTGCTTCCGGTTCCGAAATCGCCGGCCGGAAGGTTGTCCTCTTTTCGCCTACCGATAGGCACCGCGAACAGCTCAAGCAGCTGCGCAACTTTATTCGCGAGTATGAGCCGCTGCTGGTCGCAGTGGGAACGGCGGCAGATTCCTTGCTGGCCCAAGGGTATAAGCCAGATTTCATTATCGGGGATCCCAATGGCGTGAGCGATGAAGCTTTGCGTTGCGGCGCCCGCGTAATCGTTCCTGCGAACCCGGAAGGGGAGGTAGAAGGCCTCGACCGCATCCAGGACCTCGGCATCGGCGCGATGACTTTCCCCGCAGCAACACACTCAGGTACCGACCTAGGCCTGCTCTTTGCTGATTACCACGGCGCGGATCTCATCGTGCAGGCCGGCGGTGGGGTAGACCTCGATGATATTTTTGCTGACCGCACCAACCCCTCGGCCGTGCTGTCCCGCCTCAAGGCCGGTACGAAGGTGGTAGACGCCGATGCAGTGATCAATCTCTACAGTGCGCCGTCCTCCAACCTCGGCTGGTTGTGGGCAGTACTGGGAATCCTGGTTGCCATTGCGGCAGTCATCCTCATCGTCGGTTTCGGCGGCAGCCAGGACTTTGCCAGCAACCTTAGCGAAACCTGGTCTAGCCTCTTCGGAGGCGCATAAGGCATGGCAAAGACTGAGCTCGTAGCAGGCTTGGGCTTCGGCGCCGCGGTAGGCGTAGCCTTAGGCGCTCTAGTGATTGCGCCGAACTTGACCACCAGCATGGCGGACGACGATCCGATACGCGAGGAGCACCGCAAGGTGGTCCAAGACAATAAGATTCTGCAGACCCAGAATGAGGCCAGCGACAAAATCGTGGCCGATTCTGGCGCGGAACTGGTTGACGGGACATTGTCGCAGCGCCCAGTGCTCATCGTGACCACCGATGACGCCAATGGCGGAGACGTGGACGCGATTCGGAAGCTCTTGGAGTCTTCCGATGCCACGGAGGCCGGCGAGATTAAGCTGACCAAGGACTTCTTGCGCCCCGAAACTAAGGACAAGCTGCTTCCCATCTTGAAAGATATTGCGCCCAAGAAGGCAGATATCAAAGACTTGGATTCTGCAGGAGCCCTCAGCGGTGAGGTCCTGGGTACTGCGCTGTCTATGGATCCTGAGAGCACGAAGCCTTTGGCCTCGGTAGACGAGCGTGCAGACGTGCTTCATAAGCTGCGCGACGAGGGCTTTATTGACTACGAGGACGGCACCATCGTGCCTGCGCAGGCCATCGTCGTGGTCTCTGGAAGTGGCCTGCGAGGCTATCCGTCCACCGCGCTGGCAGAATTTGCCACCGGTTTGGATGATGTCAATGGGTCCGTGGTGTTGAGCGGGCGCACCAAGCAGACTCAGGATGATAAGGCGCTAGCCCAAGTGCGTGATCAGGACGCGGAGCTGTCTACGGTCGATGGCACCGAACGGGCAGTGGAGCGCATTGCGGTCATTCTGGCCACCCAGGAACAACTTGATGGTGGCCAGGGGCACTATGGCGCCACCGAAACTGCTGACTCCGCCTTGCCGGGAGAGGAATAGCCCATGGCGCATGATTTCAAGGTGCTTGATTCGCAACTTCTTGTTGAAGCCCCCATTATTGCCCTGCGCCGCGACGAGGTAGTCATGCCCGGTGGTGTTTCCGCCTCCCGGGAAGTAGTCGAGCACCTAGGTGCTGTGGCCGTCGTGGCAGTAGACTCAGACGAGCGCATTGCGATGGTGTATCAGTACCGCCACAGCGTGGGAAAGCGCCTGTGGGAACTGCCGGCGGGATTGCTCGACGTTCGCGGTGAGGATGAGCTGACCGGCGCCCAGCGTGAATTGCAGGAGGAGGCCGGCCTAAGCGCGCAGACGTGGTCCGTGTTGACGGACCTTGTGACTTCGCCGGGTTTCTGCGAGGAGGCGGTTCGCGTATTCCTGGCCTCGGAGCTTTCCGACGTCCCCCGGATGGAGGCTACCGGTGACGAAGAAGCCGATATGGAAATCGCCTGGGTGGGACTCGATGAGGCAGTTGACAAGGTACTGCGCGGTGACATCGTCAATTCCATCGCCTGTAGCGGCATCTTGGCGGCCTACGCGGTGCTGCGCGGCGGCAAGGGAACCCGCAGTGTGGAGGAGCCGTTCGACCTTCGACCGACCTCAATGAGCTCCCGCCGCACGGGCGCGGACCTAAAACAGCTGTGAGTGCGCTCGAAAGCATTGCGCAGACCTGGCTTAATCATCTAGCAGTCGAGCGCGGCGTTTCCGCCAATACCTTGAGCAACTATCGCCGCGATGTCCGCCGCTACCTTGCCTGGCTGGGGGATAACGGGGTAGAGGATCTGCAGTCGGTGACGCGACCGATGGTAGAAGCTTATCTTAAAGACCTGCGCGCACACATGGCTGTGTCCTCAGCCAACCGAGCGCTCATCGTTGCTCGCGGACTGCATAAATTTGCCGTGTCAGAGGGCATAGTGGACGTCGATGTCGCGGTTGAGGTAACTCCTCCGTCAACCGGGCAGCATTTGCCTGAGACATTATCGGTAGGCGAGGTCACCGCCCTCATTGAAGCGACTACTACTGAGACCCCAGTAGATGTGCGCGACCGTGCCCTGCTGGAGATGCTCTATGGCACCGGCGCGCGAATCTCGGAAATTATTTCCCTGAACGTTGATGACGTGTCCGCCGCGCAAGAGGTAATACGCCTGCGGGGCAAGGGAGACAAAGAGCGGATTGTGCCAGTGGGCTCGCATGCCCGCCAGGCTCTCGATGCCTACTTGGTGCGGGCTCGTCCAGCGCTGAGCAAAGGGAAGACGCCCGCGCTGTTTCTCAATACCCGCGGTGGGGCTCTATCGCGTCAAAGTGCATGGACTGTGTTGAAGACGGCAGCGCAGCGGGCGCAATTGGGAAAGTCCATTTCTCCGCACACGTTGCGGCATTCTTTTGCGACGCACCTGCTTGAAGGCGGCGCAGATGTGCGCACCGTGCAAGAATTGCTGGGACATTCCTCGGTGACGACAACGCAAATATATACTCACGTCACTGCCGATTCCTTGCGCGAGGTGTGGCGCACTGCGCATCCCCGTGCCTAAGAAAGGACCTATATGTTTTCAACTCGTGTAGCTGGTGCGGTGCTATCTACCGCCTTGTTTTTCCCAGCGGTGGCACACGCCCAGCTGCCGCCGGAAGTAGAGGCTGCTATTGCCGCTCCCATTTCGGTTCCTGCCGGCCAGACCACGACTGTAAGCTTGCCCGTGCCGGCCGAAGCCAGCTACTCCGGCGATGGGTGGAGCGTGTCTGCCTCTGGTACCTCCGCTACCATCACCGCCCCAGCGGAAGGCGGCCAAGTCTCGGTTCCTGTCTCCGCCCAAGGCATGAATGCGACCCTGACGCTGGTAGCCGATGGGTCGGTTGCGCAGGAGGACATTCAGGAAGAAATTGATGGCGCGGAAGGCGGACCGGCCCCAGCTCCAGCGCCAGATTCGGGCTCTGATAAGCCGACTGGAGGTGATAACGCTCCAGCAGGAAAAGGTGCCGAGGGCGGAGATGGCAAGCCCGCGCCGTCGAAGGAAAATAGCAACTTGCCGGTTGTTCCAGGTGAAAAGCCGGAGCGCAAGCCTGCTGGGGAAGCCAACCTTGAAGGCGCGGAATACGTCAACCTTGAATCCAAAATCGAAGGCAATACTATTACCGCGAAGATGGGCTTCAAGCAGGCCTTTGACCTCTACCAGCAGTTCAAGGACACGCAAGAAAACGACGTCACGCTGCGTTACCTCGATGGCGAGGGCAATATCATCCAAGGCGTAAAGCGTGACGTGGATGCCTCTTCTCGAACCCTCACCTTGACTTATCCGGAGGGCGAGGCGCCTGATAATCCCTTTATCATGCAGTTGCTTCGCAATGACGGTTCTGGGGCCGCACTCATCGTCACCCTACAGGACCCTAACTATCAATCCGCCGCGGAAAACCTCGATGAGCGCCAGCGAAAGGAACCCAAAGAAGAAGACGGCGGCTCACATTTGGGCTGGATTATTGGAGGGGCAGCTGCGGCGGTACTCATCGCGCTCATAGCTCTGGTGGCAATCCGCAAACGCCGTTCCAGTCAACGCTAAACACTTGATATAGACTAAGTCTCGGTACTTTTAACCTGTAACGGGTACGCTTTAATGACAACGTTGTAATCAACCCTAAGCCAAGTGTCATGGTCCGGAACTTGGCGTCAAGGAAGCAGGTGTGACTGTGAGCGAAGAGGGTCTATTTTCTGCCTCTGACGTAGAGGTGGGGCTGACCGGTCGTCCTATCCGTGAGTTACCGGAACCCGCACCCTTGGAAAAACATGGGCCGGCCACCATCATTTCGATGTGTAACCAAAAGGGTGGCGTAGGTAAAACCACCTCAACGATCAATATGGGTGCCTGCTTGGCGGAATACGGCCGTAAAGTCCTCTTGGTTGACCTTGACCCCCAGGGCGCGCTTTCGGCGGGTCTCGGGCTCACGCATGATGATATCGAGGACACCATCTATGACGTGATGCTCGATAGTCACACCTCTATTCATTCCGCTATCCAGCACACCGGGGTATCGGGCTTGGATCTGGTGCCGGCGAATATCGACCTTTCTGCTGCGGAAATACAGATGGTCAATGAAGTCGGTCGCGAGCACACCCTTGCCCGCGCGTTGCGTCCGGTGCGCCGCGATTATGATTTCATCATTATTGACTGCCAGCCCTCCTTGGGCTTGCTTACCGTCAACGCCCTTGCTTGCTCACAGGGTGTGATCATCCCTATGGAGTGCGAGTTTTTCTCCCTGCGCGGTTTGGCGCTGTTGACCGATACCGTGGAGAAGGTTTCTGATCGCATTAACTTTGATCTTGAGGTCATGGGAATCCTAGTGACCATGTTTGATCGCCGGACCAAGCACGCCCGGGAAGTGATGTCCCGAGTGGTGGATTACTTTGGCGATAAGGTCTTTGACACAGTCATTACCCGGACCGTTCGATTCCCAGAGACTTCGGTAGCCGGCGAGCCGATTACTACCTGGGCACCCAGCTCCCCGGCCACACAGCAGTACCGGAACCTGGCCAAAGAGGTCATCGAGCGCTCGACCCTTTAAGGTATCGTGACCCAGCCGGAGATTACGGGCTTTCGCATTGCACTGCGAAATTTTGAAGGCCCTTTTGACCTGCTATTGCAGCTTATTCAGTCGAAGAAGATGGACGTGACGGAGGTTGCGCTGTCAGAAGTAACGGACGAATTTGTGGCGTATACACGCCAGTTGGGCGCATCTGCTGATCTGGATGAGACCACTGATTTTTTATTGGTGGCAGCCACGCTTTTGGATTTGAAGGCAGCGCGGCTTCTGCCGCGCGGTGATGTCGACGATATTGAAGACTTGGAACTGCTGGAGTCGCGCGACCTCCTTTTTGCCCGTCTGTTGCAGTACAAGGCTTATAAGCAAGCAGCGGACCAATTCGCCGTGTGGCAGCGCGAGGCGCAGCGCAGCTATCCGCGTGCGGTTTCCATCGAGGAGAAGTTTGCGGAACTCTTGCCTCCAGTTTCGCTCGGCCATACGCCGGCCAGTTTTGCCGAGCTAGCGGCGGGCGTGTTCCGTCCCAAGCCACCGGAGGAAGTGGCAACCGGTCACGTACACACCGTAGCAGTATCGGTGCCAGAGCAGGCCGGCAAGATTTTGGAAACGCTCAAGCTACTCGGCGCAGGTCAATGGACCAGCTTTGGTGCTCTAACCCGCGACTGTACGGTTTCTATGCAGGTAGTGGGGCGTTTCTTGGCCCTGTTGGAGTTGTACAAGGCCAAGGCGGTTGATGCACAACAAGAAGAAGCGCTGGGTCAGCTGGACCTATCGTGGACAGGCCTAGATGTTGACCCAGCGGTAGTTGCCGCAGCGAACTGGGACTAAGGGCGCTGCTGGATGAATTTCAGCGTCTCGGGGGAGAGCTCGCGGTCGGAGTAGACGCGTACGTCTGGTTCCTCAGGGTTGTCCTCGGAGCCTATGCGGCGCCCTTCCCATACCTGTTGGAGCCCTTGCTTTTCGATGACCCGGATGGCTGCCGGGTGGTTTGTCGTAACGCGGGCCGTAATGGGGGAGTCGGGATCAACTTGGCGGATACTCTTTGACGCCGCCGAGGTGATCTCTGTGGCAAAGCCTGAACCCCAATGGGCGGGACGCAGGCGGTATTTGATGTCCCAGAAATTTCCATCTTCGACGAAGATGGCGCCGCCAACGCCGACGAATTCCGAAGGGTTATGGCGCAAATAGGCGGCCCAAGGCCCGAAGTGGTGGGCGTCCCATGACTGAGAGGATGCTTGTGCGAGTGCGCGCGTGGTGCGGATATCGGCGAAGCGCCCGTTGGGTCGGTGGCTCCAAATTCGTCCGTCGCTGTAGACCTTGTGGGTCTCTTCGGTATTTGCAGCGGACAGCGGGATGAGGATGAGTCTGGCGGTGCGAGTGATAGTTTCCATGACAATATGTTATACGCGTCACAGACGGCACCGAAAGTGATTTGGAGAAATTTCAGCAATTTTTCCTATCCAGTAAACTCGGGCGCTATGGATCTTCCCCTCATCTCGCAGCTGCGTTCCCGTCTTGAGTCCATATTGCTTGTGCTCGACTCCCCAGCCTCTGTGGAGTCATTGGCGCGTGCGCTGGGGGCGGAAAGGGACGTCGTCAGTGATTGCCTGCGTTCTATTCAGCGGGAGTTGGATAGTCGCGGTTCTGGTATTGACCTGCGCGAGACCCAGGAGGGGTGGCGCTTTTATACGCGCACCGAAAATGCCGGGGCAGTCGAAGAATTTCTCTTGGATGGCGCCCAAACCAAACTCTCCCGCGCTGCCCTGGAGACTTTGGCGGTAGTGGCCTATCGCCAGCCCGTTACTCGCCAGCAGGTGGCGGCGGTTCGCGGCGTCAACGTTGACGGTGTTATGCGAACCCTTAACCTGCGTGGATTGGTCCGAGAGTTGCCGCAGGATGATTTTGAGGGCTCCGCTCACCGGTACGAGACGACAGAATTGTTCCTCGAGCTATTGGGGATCGATTCTTTGGAGCGCCTGCCAGACTTGGCGCCGCTGTTGCCTGACGTAGAGGCGATCGACGAAGAGTACTAGCGTGGGGTAGGATTGCCCAGGTAATTTCATATCTTCGAGAGAAAAGGACACGTAGGTGACTCCTCCCGCTCGCCGTGACGGCACACCGGATAAGAAGCAGCGAGACAGTGACATCATTGTCTCCAATGCCAAGCCGGCCCGCCACCAGCATGTATCAAAGAAAAAGCAGAAGGCTACCGCAGAATCCGTAGCCCGCGAATTGGGCGCCGATTGGCTGGTCAATGAAGACAAGCCCAAGGGAGAGCGCCTCCAAAAGGTGCTCGCCAAGGCGGGCGTCGCTTCCCGCCGCCACGCAGAAATCCTCATCGATGCCGGCCGAGTTGAGGTCAACGGCAAGATCATCGCCAAACAAGGCGTCAAGGTAAATCCCTCCGTTGATGTCATCCGAGTAGATGGTGTGCGCGTCAATGTCAATGAAAAACACGAATATTTTGTGCTCAATAAGCCGCGCGGCATGCAGTCCACCATGTCTGATGACCTAGGGCGCCCGTGCGTGGGTGACGTGGTTTCAGAAAAGGTCGCAGCCGGCCAGCGACTCTTTCATGTCGGCCGCCTCGACGCCGATACGGAAGGCCTGCTCATCCTCACTAATGATGGCGAGTTAGCCAACCGCTTGATGCACCCTAAGTACGAGGTAACCAAGACCTACCTCGCCACCGTATTGGGCGAGGCCGATAGGAAGCTCGTGCGACAGCTCAAGGAAGGCATCGAGCTGGAAGACGGAGTGGCAAAGGCCGATTTTGCGCAGGTAGTTGATACCAACCAGGGCTTTTCCTTAGTGCGTATTGAGCTGCATGAGGGCCGCAAGCATATTGTGCGCCGCATGTTGAAGGAGGCGGGATTCCCCGTGCAGCGCCTGGTGCGCACCAAACTGCATACAGTCCAGCTAGGCGATATGAAGCCTGGCGGTCTGCGTGCCCTCAACTCCAGCGGGCTGACTAGCCTGTACAAGGCGGTGGAGATGTAATGATTTCTAATATGCCGAATGACGGTCTCATCCTAGCCGTGGATGGCCCATCTGGAACTGGAAAGTCGACCACCTGCCGTGCACTGGCCAAGCAGTTGGACGCAAAGTACGTCGACACCGGTGCTATGTACCGGGTGGCAACGCTTGCGGTGCTGCGTGAAGGCGTTGACCCTGCTGACACCGCCGCGGTTATTGCGGCTACGGCCAATCTGCCCTTGGGGGTATCCGATGACCCGGATTCCACCGAGGTACTCCTCGGCGGCGAGGACGTCTCGCGCGTTATTCGAGAAGACGAAGTCACCCGGAACGTTTCCGCCGTATCTGCCATTCCGGAGGTACGCGAGAATCTGGTTGCGCTGCAGCGCAAGCTTGCCCGCGAGGCTCACCGCGCGATTGTAGAAGGCCGCGATATTGGCACTGTGGTGCTTGCCGACGCTCCCGCTAAGGCATTCATGACTGCCTCTGCCGAGGTCCGCGCTCAGCGCCGCCAAGCCCAAAATGAAAAGGCGGGCATCGCTTCGGATTACGAGACGGTACTCGCAGACGTCCAGCGCCGGGACGCTGCGGATTCTTCCCGCAAGGCCTCACCTCTGCGCCCGGCGGAAGACGCAACCCTAGTCGATACCTCCAATATGAGCCCAGAGGATGTGCTGGAAGCTCTGATTAACGTGGTAAAGGAGTCGGTCAATGACTAATCACGATCCCCAGGAAGAGTCGGAGACTCAGTTCCACTACCCGGCCGGAAAATTCGATGATGAGGTGGTAGAAGCCTCTCCTGGTTGGGCCGCCGATGATTTCAATACCGAGGAATTCGACTATGACTTCGATGACTCGGAATTTGGTGAGGCTGATTATGGCGACGGTGCGCACGCAGAAGAGCCGCTGAGTGAAGAGGAGTGGGAAGAACTCTCCCGCGCTTTCGGTGTGGAGTCCGATGATCACACCGAAGAAGCTTTGTGCACGGTGGCCGTAGTCGGGCGCCCAAATGTGGGTAAGTCCTCCTTGGTTAACCGTTTCCTTGGACGCCGCGAAGCGGTGGTAGAGGACCACCCTGGAGTTACTCGTGACCGAATTTCCTACGTTGCGGACTGGAACGGTCAGCGCTTTTTGGTACAGGACACTGGTGGCTGGGATCCCAACGTGAAGGGTATCCATGCGGCGATTGCCCGCCAGGCAGAAGTAGCCATGGAAACCGCCGATGTCATCGTTATGGTGGTAGACACCAAGGTGGGCATCACGGAGACGGATGAGGTCATGGCTCGCCGCCTGCAGAAATCGCCTGTGCCAGTGATTTTGGTATCGAATAAGTTCGACTCCGATAATCAGTACGCGGATATGGCGGAATTTTATGCCTTGGGCTTGGGTGATCCGTGGCCCGTATCCGCCCAGCATGGCCGCGGCGGTGCGGACGTGCTCGATGAGATTTTGCGGGTCTTCCCTGAAGAACCACGGCAGACCGCGATTACCTCTGGCCCTCGCCGCGTCGCATTGGTGGGCAAGCCTAACGTGGGCAAGTCCTCGCTGCTGAATAAGCTCACCAGCGAGGAGCGCTCCGTGGTCGACAACGTCGCGGGAACCACCGTGGATCCGGTTGACTCTCTAGTTCAGCTGGATGAGCAGCTGTGGAAGTTTATTGATACTGCGGGCCTGCGCAAAAAGGTGAAGAACGCGCAGGGGCATGAGTACTATGCGTCCTTGCGCACTCGCGGCGTTATCGATGCTGCCGAGGTCTGCATCATGCTTATCGACGCCTCTGAGGAGATCTCCGAGCAGGACCAGCGCGTGCTCAATATGGTGCTCGAAGCCGGCAAGGCCCTAGTCATTGCGTTTAATAAGTGGGACCTTATGGATGAGGATCGCCGCTATTACTTAGACCGCGAGATTGAACAGCAGCTGAGCCACTTGCCGTGGGTCACGCGTGTGAATATCTCTGCGGAAACAGGCCGCGCGCTGCAGAAGCTGGAGCCGGCCATGATTGAGGCACTGGAAAGCTGGGATCAGCGTGTGTCCACGGGCCAGTTGAATAACTGGTTGCGTGAGGCTATCGCGGCTAATCCGCCGCCGATGAAGAATAACCGTCTGCCGCGCGTATTGTTCGCTACGCAGGCCTCGACTCAGCCGCCGACCATCGTCTTGTTTACGACGGGCTTCTTGGACGCGGCGTATCGCCGCTACCTTGAGCGGAAGTTCCGCGAGCGGTTTGGTTTCCACGGAACGCCCATTCGCATCGCAGTGCGAGTGAGGGAGAGGCGCGGCAAGAAACGCTAGCAGTATGCCCTTTACGCTGGGATTATAGCACTCAGGCGAGCGATTGTTGCACCGGACACGGTGTGAGAATTCGCTCGCCTTTCCGTTTATGTCCGATCATGTGGGTCTGGATAGGATATAACCAGTTAATAATTCTCTCGTGATGGAAGGCTCAGCATGCTAGCCAGCGTCATTGCGCCAGATTCAATTCTGGCCATCGTGCTCCAAGTCATCATCATTCTCAGTGCCCTGCTTCTGGGCACTCGATATGGTGGCATCGGATTAGGACTTATTTCCGGCATCGGTTTGATGCTGATGGTCTTTGTCTTCGGCCTTGCCCCGGGTGAGCCGCCGGTATCTGTGATGCTGACCATCATTGCGGTCATCGGTTGCGCGGCTACCTTGCAACAGGCGCGCGGCCTGGAAGTGATGATGCAATTTGCCGAGAAGTTTCTCCGCGCGCACCCAGAGCGTATTACCATCCTTGCGCCGCTGACCACCTGGTTCCTAACGGTACTGTGCGGTACGGGCCACGTGGTGTACACGATGTTTCCGATCATCGAGGATATTGCCCTGAAGAAGGGCATCCGCCCAGAGCGTCCTATGGCCGTCGCATCAACGTCGGCTCAGATGGGTATTACGGCCTCGCCAGTATCTGTGGCCACCGTGTCCCTAGCATCTATCATCGCGGAAAATGCCGGCGCTATCGATCACGCCTATTCTATTCCGCAGATCCTCATGGTGGCTATGCCCGCCTCGCTTGCCGGTGTCATTCTTGCCTCGCTGTGGTCGCTGCGCCGCGGAAAGGATTTGGACGAGGACCCGGCTTTCCAGGAGCGAATGAAGGATCCGGAGTTTGCAGAGAGCATTCACCAGTCCACCGGGTCGCTTCTGGACGAGGAATTTTCGCCAGAAGCAAAACGCGCGGTGGTTATCTTCCTTTTGGCTATTGCCAGCGTGGTGGCGCTCGGTGCGTTTGAATTCCTGCGCCCCCTCGTTCCAGGCGACGATGGCGAGTTGAGCCCGCTATCTATGAACCTGGTTATCCAGATGGTCATGCTTGTTGCCGGCGCAATCATATTGCTCAGCTGCAAGGCTGACCCGAAGAAGATCGCGTCCACTCCAGTGTTTAAGGCCGGTATGACGGCAGTATTCTCCGTCTTCGGTGTGGCGTGGATGGCAGATACCTTCTTCGAAGCCCACATCGATGCCCTGGAGTCCAACCTTGGGTCCGTGGTGGAGGCCGCCCCGTGGGCCTACGCGGTGGTATTGGTCATCGTGTCCAAGCTGGTCAACTCCCAGGCCGCCGCCCTAGTTGCCATCGCTCCGATTGGCCTGCAGCTCGGCATCGATCCCGCCGTTATCGTTGGTTTCTACGGTGCAGCATATGGCTACTTCATTTTGCCAACCTACCCTTCCGATCTAGCCTGCATCGGCTTCGACCGCACGGGCACTACGCACATTGGCAAGTTCGTCATCAATCACTCCTTCCTTGTGCCTGGAGCGATTTCGGTCTTCACCTCCTGCGTGGTGGGCTCGCTATTGGCGCAGGTCCTGCTCTAATCCTAATCCCGTACCAGCACGAAGGCATCCGTGCGGTACGGGATGCGTAGTTTTTGCCCCGGTTTAAACCCCATGTGCTCGTAGAGGTACCAATCCAGGTTGTGGGTCATGCGTTCGTGGATGGTTTCGCCATTGCGCAACCAGTAGGAGCGGGTGTGCATCAGCTGGTGAAGCTGCTCGGGGGTAAGTTCGTGTTCCCAGGTCAAGCGGAGTTCACGGTCTAAAACCCACGGTGCGGTGTAGGTGGGGTAAAAACCCGGTTTGTGCACGTCGCCAGAGTGCATTATGCGCGAGAGCCGCAGGATCCAGGGGTCCGCGTTGACATCAAGCGTGTTCCACACTAGGAGAATCTTCCCGCCCGGCGCGAGGACGCGGTCAAGCTCTGCACAGACGGCTGGTACGTCGACCCAGTGCCAGGTTTGGGCGAGGCAGGCGGCGTCTAAGGAGGCGTCGGCAAGCGCGGTGTTTTCAGCTGTAGCACGAAGGACTGGCAGGTGGAGGTGCGCTGCGAGGATTCCAGCCATATCGGCGGAGGGCTCCAGAGCCAAAATTCGAGCATTGGGTAGGGACTCGGTGAGCTTTCCAGTTCCGGCCCCGATATCGGCAACGGTATGGGCGTCAGCGATAAGGGTAGAAACCTCGTCCGGATAGCCGGGGCGCACATCGTGATAGGTGCTCGCGCCATGACGGAAGGCCTGAGCGGAAGCGGTGCGTTGTGCGGCATCGCGGAAGCCAGGGCCTTGTCTAGTGGAGGCCTTGCGGTAGCTAGGGAAGTGGCTGGGATTGGGGCGGCGAGTCGACATAACCTATCTAACCTACCGCGAATTAGAATGGCTGCCTATGAGGACACTTCCTGCACCATCAGATCCCAGGTGGCTGCTAAAGACTGTCTTTTCTCGTCCATCCCTCACCGTGCCGGCTGCACTCTGCATGGCTGTATCTTTTTTGCTTAACGGATCGACTCCAGTGATAGTGGGACATGCCATTGATGAAGCTGTCTCGGAAGGAGACGTTGACCGACTAGGCATGTGGCTAGTGGTATTGGGGGTAGCTTTTGGTCTTAATGCCATAGCCGCATGGTTCGGACGCGGCCTCAACGCGCGAGCCATGCTAGTAATTGGGCACGATCTGCGCATGGCCATCACGGATAGGATTCAGGATCCGCGGGGCATTGCAGGCGAGCCCCGCAGCGCCGGCGAACTGCTTGCCATCGCCTCCACAGACGCACGGCGCGTGCAGAATGCCGTTATGATGACGGTCTTTCCCGTCGCTGAGATCGCTGCCATTGTGTATGTGGCGATCATGGCTAGCCGTATTAACCTGCCTTTAGGCATCGCCATTTTGTGTGGCGGGCCGTTAATGGTGTGGGGCTCAGTGCGCGCGGCGAAGCCTCTGCGCACGCGTTCCGGAAGCCGCCAAGCGGCGTTGGCGAAGGGCAGTTCCATGGCCACCGATGTGGTCCAGGGCCTGCGGATCCTTAAGGGCCTGGGTGCAGTAGCCACTGTCAGTCACCGATATTCCACGGTGTCTGGAGCTGCCTTCGAACGAACAGTAGAGGCCAATGCTGCCCAAGCGCGACTTAATGCGACTACGGAGATTTTGGGCTCGGTGTATGTCATTGCGGTGGGCATTGGTGCAGGCGTGATGGCCATGCACTCCATGGTGAGCGTAGGTGAACTCATTACGGTTATCGGCCTCACGCAATTCATTATCACCCCGATGACGATGCTGGGCCGAAATATCGCCTCGCGGTGGGCGGCCGCACAGGCAAGCGCAGAGCGTATTATTGCCGTCCTCGCCGCACCCGGGGTAGAGAAAAGTGAACCGCAGGTTCCGGCCCTCGCTCCTGGGGTCAACGTGGTGCCCGAGCCTATTCCAGAGGATCTCGTCTTCTTGCCGCGCGAGCGGTTCCTGGTTGTTCCACACGAAACTATGCTTTTTGAGGGGACCGTGCGGGACAATATTCATCCGGATAGCGCAAGGGCACAACGAGCCCTCTTCGTAGCTGCGGGCGAAGATATACCGGGCGGGTTGGACCGCCAGGTGGGAGAAGGCGGCCGAAACCTCTCCGGCGGACAACAACAGCGCGTAGCGCTGGCACGAGCCATTGCTGCGGACGCGGAGATCTTAGTTTTAACCGATCCAACAACCGCCGTGGACTCGGTGACCGAACAGGAAATTGCCCAGCGGGTGGCGCATCACCGCGGGCCTAAGCCCACGCTTGTCTTCACCACCTCGCCGGCGTGGGCAGCAGTGGGGGCAGAGCTATGATGCGGTTTCCTACGGCCTCCTGGCCTCAAGTGCGTAAGGAAGTGGGTCGCCAGCTTTCCGACGTCCCCGCCGCCCGCTGCCAAGCCGCAGCGGCCTTAGCCTTGCTTACCGCAGGGGCCGGCAGCAATGTAGCGATTCCCATCCTGTTGGGAAAGATCGTCGACGCAGTCATTACTCAGGGCGCCATTGTGCCCATTGGTATTTCCTTAGTGCTGGTGGCCGCGGTCTCGGCATTGTTTTCCGCGGCAGGGTTCTATGTCCTTTCCCGCCTGAGCGAACGCGTGATCTCCGCTTTGCGCGAAGATATGGTTTCTACCGCTCTCCGCTTGCCTACCCACCGTGTGGAGGAAGCCGGCACTGGGGATTTGGTCTCTCGCTCTACCGATGATGTAGCAGAACTCTCTGCTGCCGTCACCGAGACCGTCCCCGTGCTGGCCAAATCTGCTTTCGCCATCGCAACTACGGGGGTGGCACTAGTCAGCCTCAATTGGCAATACCTACTGGTCGTAGGTGCAGTTGCGCCGCTTTATGTATTTGCCGCGCGCCAGTACCTGCAGCGCGCTCCGCAGCGCTATACCGACGAACGCGCTGCCATGGCGGAACGGGCGCGCAGACTCCTGGAGTCAATTCGCGGGCGAAAGACTGTGCGCGCCTTTGGCATGGAAGATCAGATGCACGTTGGGATTGAACGTGCCTCCGCACAGGTGGTGGACAAGGGGTACGCCGCGCGAAGGACAATGATGGTCTTGCAGCTATGGATGACGGTCATCGAGTTAGTTATGCTGGTCTGCGGTTTGCTCATCGGCTTTTGGGTGGTGCAGGCTGGGGCGCTCACCGTTGGCTCAGTCACCGCGGCCATGCTCCTTCTTATTCGCTTGCGGGGCCCGCTCATGGGATTGATGCGAGTAATCGATACCGTTCAATCCGGCTATGCCTCTCTGTCTCGAATAGTTGGGGTGGTCATGGATCCGCCACGGGCAGTGCCAGACTTCGGCGCGCCGACCCCAGGTGGGGTTGCCGAATTAAAAGAAGTGAGCTTCAGCTACGATGACGGCGGCTGGGCTGTGCAAGACGTGAACCTTAAGCTTCCCGCTGGACACACCGTAGCTTTAGTGGGAGCCTCTGGTGCGGGAAAGACCACGGTCGCTGCTCTTCTGGCCGGACTGCGAGTCCCGGCTACCGGAACAGTCTTGGTGGATGGAGTAGAGGTATCGGCCCTTTCTGATTCCGAAAGGGTGGCGCGTTTAGCGATGATTTCCCAAGAGGTTCACGTATTCTCAGGAACCCTGCGCGAAGATTTGTCCTTGGCCGCCCCGCAAGCTTCAGACGCACAAATGGAAGATGCATTACAGCGCGTCGGCGCACAGTGGTATGCGCAGTTAGAGGAGGGCCTAGATACGGTCATTGGCGCTCAGGGAATCCACCTTGCCCCAGTAGCAGCGCAGCAGCTTGCCCTGGCGCGAATATTGCTTTTAGATCCCAAGATCGTCATCATGGACGAGGCCACCGCAGAGGCCGGATCGGCGGGGGCGGAAGCTCTGGAAGAAGCCGCCGCAGAGGTCACCCGTAGGCGAACCGCACTGATAGTGGCGCACCGACTAGACCAAGCCGCACGAGCCGATAGCATCGCCGTAATGGACAACGGGCGGGTGGTGGAGCAAGGCAGTCACCACGAACTGTTAGATTATGGTGGCCGCTATAAGCAACTATGGACCGCATGGCAGAAGGGACGACAAAGATGAACGCGAGGTCGCTACGGGCCCTGGTTGGTGCGGTAGCAGTGATTTTCCTTGCCGTTGCCGGCGCATCATGTTCGGCCGATTCGCCCGACTCCGCGCCCCAAGCAGGCCCAACTGAGACGAAAAACCTAGGGATTCCAACCTCCGCACCGCTAAGCGGACCCGAGCCAGGCAGCTATACCACCGTTAATCTGCCATCGGGCCGTTCCTTCATCCTCAGCGTGCCCAAGGACTACACGGGGGATAAAAAGTGGCCCATCGTCCTGGCCTTTCCAGGCTGGGGACAATCTGCCGAAAATCTCCGCGGCTATTCCCGCCTCGATGCCGCTGATGCCATCACCATTTTCGCAGAAGGTAAAAAGAAGGCTTGGAGCCCTGCTCCTTATGCCAAGACGTCAACAGCAGAAGACAAAAAATTTGTTCGCGACATCATTGATGCCGTTCGAGCAACGTATAGGGTAGATGACTCCCGGATTTTTGCTACCGGCATGTCGAACGGCGGCGGGTTTGCCGCCTACCTGGCCTGTCAGATGCCCGATGTTTTTAAGTCCGTGGCTACCGTTTCCGCTGCCTACTACAAAGATATTCTTAAAGACTGTGCCCATTCCCCCGTGGGTCGATTGGATATTCACGGCACCGTGGACCCCGTGGTGGGTTACTACGGTGGAACGCGCCATAAGACCAAGTACTATTCCGTGGAATCCGTGCTGGAACAAGACCGTAAACGCAATGGTTGCTCTACCAAGGTCGATACGACCCGCCTGGTCAACAATGCACTCGATATGAAGTGGAGCGGCTGTACCGCACCGCTTGAACACATCCGTATCGCCGGAGGCTCACACGTATGGCCCGGTGGTACAGCAGACGCGCACAATGAGGTAGGCAAATTCTTTGCTACCGACCGCGTCCTAGACTTCTTCGGTATTCCCGGTCGCCCGTCCGGTACCGCACAGACTTAGTCCGGTCTATAGACATGAAAGCTAGCGCCTGGAACCTTGCGCACCCTCTCAATGCAAATGTCTGCCACGGTAGAAAAGCCCGCGCGATGAGCAGCGCTACGCGGGGAGGTAGGCTCGGGAATTTGCACAAGGTGAAAAGACCGAGTGCCCCCATCGTCGTTATTGAGTTCTACTACTGCCTGCGCAGTGGTGCCGGAACCCGCAAAAAAGTCTAGGACGCGCGCATCCTTTCCACCCGCAATGGAAATGAGGTGCTTAATCAAGCGCACCGGCTTGGGAAACTCGAAAACGCCCTCGAGCCCCATGATGTCCTCAGCATCGCGTCGGCCGGTACGGGTTACTCCAAAGCGCTCCCCGTCAAGGATAGAGCGTGGGCGCGCTCCCACCTTCTGATAGTTCTTGGTATAGACAAAACCTCGCCGGAAGACGAGCTCATCGAAGCGCTGCTCAACCTTATCTCGGCCCCAGCGCCAACGGGCGACTTTTTCTTTTCCCGCCGGCTGGTGCGGCCAATACTCCTTGCCATCGGGACCGGAGATAGGGAAGTCGAGGGAGGGAAGATACCCAAGGGTCTTAGAATCTAAACGCACCAAGGAATACTTCCCTTTGTCGTCCTCATGGTTGTATTTGGTGGAAGTATGGCCTTGGAGATCGACATTGAAACCGGGATTGTTAGGAGTTCGGGAGTAGCACAGAATATATTCATGCTCTACCACTGCGTACTTAGAATCGTTTTTGCCGGTGCCGGCCTTTTTCCAAATCAACTGGCCGGCAAAGCACTCCTCCCCAAAAACTTCATCGAGTACCTTGCGCGTATTGGCCACTTCGTCTTCTCCAATGGAGACAAAAATGAAACCTTGTGCGGAAAGTACATCTCGGGCCAAGATGAGTCGGGGAAGCATCATCGACAGCCACTGCGAGTGCCATTCTGCATAGCTTCCGGAACGCATCTGGCGGCGTAAACGATAGTTATCGCGGTAGACAAAGTCCTTGCCGGTGTTATAAGGCGGGTCGATATAGATGACGTCAAAGAGTTCCCCGCGGTTGGCAAGCCCTTGTAGAACCGGAAGATTATCTGCCGTAATAATGGCGTTGTCCGCGTCACAGGCTGTGCTGAGCGCAGCATCACGCGTGAAACGCTGTGTCAGCGGCGCGCTAGCGGCTGCTCGGGCAGCCTCTTTGCCCGGCCATACTAAGCCAAAGAATTCCCTGGCCGTTTCCGAAGTGGACGGGGGCGCTGGGGTAGTTGAAGCCATGGTGCGAAGCCTTCGTTGGTAAATCGTCGATACCGTCTTACGCTATCATTTGCAAGACTGAGGAAATTTGGCCTGAAGCTAAATTGTGCATCCTGATTTTGCTTATACTTCGCTAGGGTAGGGCTAAAGCGGCAGGCCTTATTGGGTGCTCGATAGGCTGCGGGGGTGTCTGGATGCCCCTGAGAACAATCGCGCTGCGGGGCGGAAAAATTTATTTGGTCTAGTGGCCGAAGAGACTTTTCGGTGGCATGTTGGCTCAAGTGTCGGTACGTTGGGGTGTGTTGCCGGACATGGCAGCTTTTAGATAAAGCTAGAACTAGAAGAAAGGATAACCACATGGGTATCTTCGATAAGGCAAAGGACGCACTGAACTCCGATAAGGGCGAAGAGCTCAGCGACAAGGGCTTGGACAAGGCAGCTGACGCGGCTAAGGACAAGCTCGGCGAGGACAAGGCCGACCAGATCGACAAGGCTCGTGACGCAGCTGACGGCAAGCTCGGTAACGAGTAAATAGCTTCGCCCGCTTAAAGGGCGAATGGCTACTTTTTATTTTGGCCCCCAGCCCGCAAGGGCTGGGGGCCAAAGCTATATAAAGACCAGCAGCATAAAGCTGGCAAAGGTCTATATAGGTGCTTCCACCTTTTTATGGGTGACTCAACTTATAAAGTGAATGTATCCCAAGCAAATCTGCATGAAATCGCTAGGATTGTGTTTGTGAACAATCTTGAAGGCACCGTTTCCCATGCGGGCTCGACTAGGCAGCGCTTGCTGGATCAGAGTGCCCGTATCCTGGCTAAGGGTGGGCGCGACGCTTTAAAGGTTTGTGCTGTGGCGGAGCAGATCGCTGTTCCCGTCGATGAAGCTAAGTCTTTATTTGAAGATGACCATGACCTTTACATTCAGACCATCCGGTTCTTAGATGAGCGTCTCCGAGTAGCCTCCTACGAGGCACTCGATAAACTGCCGGATGGCGCGACCGCAATTCAGAAACTTCGCGAGTCTGCCAAGGTCTACTTCAACTTGGCTCTTGATAACCCCACCTGCTTCGCCGCCTATAACAACTGCGAGACGGCAACGAGCTTTCCCAACTTTGAGGACGGCATTGAAGAGTCGAAAAGCTTTGATGCCTTCCCGCCCACTTTCCGCCGGATGCTTGAACGCATGCGGGAAGCCGCCATTGCAGCACGCGGCGATTTTGATCACCGCTTGGTAGTGATCCAAGCACTTACTTTCTTATCTGAGTTGCAGGGCATTACTCACTTGGCCACGTTCGGCATTATGCGTCACCTCTCGCCCACTGCGAAGAAGCAGACCTTCAATGTTTGCATTGAGACTTTATTCTCTGGGCTGGAACTTAGCTTGCGTGACGGGGAGATTGCGCCCTTTGAACCGCTAGCACTCGTTGGCGAACCAGCGGGACCGTTTACTACAGCAGCAAAGGACATGCCAAAGTCTACGGCTGAGGAAAAGCGTGCAGCCATCTTCCGTGGTGCGGCGGAAGAGATTGCCTATAACGGTCTTCCTAGCTTGCATCTCGGCTCTGCTGCTGCGCGAGCAGGCGTAGATTTGGCAGACGCGGAGCATCTTTTCGATGGTAATTCTCACCTGCAGCGCTCTTTGGAAGAGTCTTTGGATGAAGCCAATATGCTAGCGATCATGCGCCAGAACCAGGCCGTGCCAGAAGGATCCCACGGGCTGGATTATATTAAGGCAACCGGCTTCGGATATTTGGAGTATGCGCTGGAAGACCCCGTCGGCTTTGTCGCCCTCATTGAGGTATCAAGCCGCTCGATTGTTCCCGTCTCTTTCGAAGAGTCCGGCGATACTGAGCAACCATTCGATATGAGTAAGGCCTTCACCTTCATCATGAATCTGGTGCGCGATGCCATTTCTGAGTCGAATGGGCCGCGATCGCCATGGATTCTCTTCACCCAGATTGCGGCGCTGTGGGCCTGCATCCACGGCTTCTCGCAGTTGAGTACCGTAGGAGCCTTGCGCTATCACTCGGCTGATTTCTACTCCAACCTAGCTTCCAAGGTGATGGACGTAGTCATTCAGGGCATGGTCAATGTCCTTGAGCTAAAGAAGCCAGAATAGGAAATCAAGTAATAAAGGGGACCCGCAGCGGGCTCCCCTTTTTCTATATCCATCCCCGGGCACGTGCCGTAGTTGCTGCCTCAAAGCGGTTCCCAGTTCCTGTCTTGGCGATGAGCGAAGAGACAATATTGCGCACTGTCCCAGTGCTCAGATGAAGGTGCCCGGCAATCTGGCGGGTGTCGCTACCCTCCAAGACATGACGTGTGACCTCCTTTTCGCGTGCGGTTAGTGGATTGTCGGGCGTGAAAATAGTCTCTTTGGCCAGTGCAGGGTCGATGACCTTTAGACCGGCGTGCACTCGCCTAATGGCTTCGGCAAGTTGTTCGGGTGGGGTGTCTTTGACTACGAAGCCAGCTACGCCCGTTTCCAGCGCACGTTTGACGTAGCCACTGCGACCAAAGGTCGTGACAATCAGGCCGCGGCAACCCGTGCCCTCTAGTTCAGCGGCCGCATCAAGACCGTTCTTACCGGGCATTTCAATATCGAGTAGCGCAACGTCGACGCCATGCTTGGCGACGAGCCCCGCAACCTGCCCGCCCGTTGCGCACTCAGCTACAACGCTGATATCTGGCTCTGTCTCCAAGAGGGCAACTAGCGCCCCACGCACTAATGATTGGTCCTCAGCAATGAGAACTCGGATGGGATCAGTCATTGTCTGAGCCTCCGGCGGTAGTAAGAGGAAGAAAGTCCGTGTCGCCATTCATAGTAACCAAGGCCAGAGTAAAGCCATTGCGGCGTGCAAAGAGCAGGTGTCCGCCAGCATCCGTTATGCGTTTGCGCAAACCGTCAATCCCACCGTGAGCACGAGAAAGGCTTTCGTCAGCGTCAAACCCGCAGCCATCGTCCACCACTTGGAGTTGGTGGTCTGTCACCTGGACCCAACAGTGCGCTGCGCCTGAGTGACGGACCACGTTTGTGGTTAGCTCGCGTAGGGCCCAGGAAAATTCGGCGTCGTAAAGCCCAGCGCTTTTTGCCGCAGAGGGCAAGTACGACACAATGCCGGCAGTGTCGAGTGCCCTTTGAGTCGCGTGGATTTCTCCTTCGAAAGTGGGCATGCGCATCCGGGTTACTGTGGAGCGGACTTCCGCCAAGCCTCTCCGAGAAAGCGTGCTCACCTCCTGGAGCTCCTGCTGCGCCCGTTGCGGATCCGAATCTATTAGACGGCGGGCAAGCTCTGATTTGAGGTTGATAACGGTTAAAGAGTGGCCCAAGAGATCGTGAACATCGGTAGCGATATCCTCGCGTTGGCGTGCCAAGTCCAATTCATGTTCCAATTCAGAGCGGCTATCTTCACGCTGGGAAAATGTACCTAACAGCACTAGTAGTATCGGCCAGGCGAAGAGGACTATCAGGGCCCAGCCGGTGCTTTCAGGAGCGAAGAACCACGTGGTGGTGGCGAGCACGGTCCCCATTAGCAGGGTAAGCGCTAATGCCCGGCGTAGCGAGAGGTTAAAGCCGAGCAGCGCCGCCAGGTAAGGCACAAACGTGACGGCTATTATCCCAAAGAAACCAATTGATATCGCTGCGATGGCCGCGAGTAACACCCAGTAAAGCCCGACCCGCTGTCCTAACCGCCATCCGCGTGGGTAGTAGCCCACAGCGCCAAAAGAAAGGAAGTAGACAGCACTAAACGCTAGAACGCACGCAGAAGCCCCAATTCGTCCAGTGAGCGTCGTGCCCGGCGCGGCAAAGGTCATCACCAACCCGGGAATGAGGAAGACCAACCATACGCTGGCGAAAAGAGCGCTATTGAGGCTAAAACCGCGCCACGGCTCGTGAACTGCTCCCCATTAGTTGGACTGAGAAATCAGTTGCCAACAACTAGTGGGGAGCATTTTCTTTGAGAGCACGTAGTTCGCTGAGTGAAGTTCAGC
>NZ_MKXT01000069.1:0-2740 GCF_001913985.1 Corynebacterium sp. S5S1 | reverse complement strand
TGGCGTCACGATCGCAGGACGACTATCAGATCAACGACCTGGCCTCGTGCTCGCAGTCGGCGGACCGCTATTGCTGACAGGCTGGATCGTGTTGGCAGTGGTCGCATCTCATCCCGTTGCGCTTATCGTCCTCGTCCTCGTTCAGGGATTCCTGTCGTTCGGCGTCGGCAGTACTCTGATCACGCGTGTGCTGTATGCAGCATCGGGTGCGCCAACGATGGGCGGTTCGTACGCAACCGCAGCATTGAATATCGGAGCTGCAGCGGGGCCCGTGCTTGGTGCGCTCGGGCTCGCGACCGGGCTGGGGCTGCTCGCGCCGGTTTGGGTCGCTTCGGTGCTGACAGCGATCGCTCTCGTCATCATGCTTCTCACCAGACGCGCGCTTACGAAGACCGCGGCGGAGGCCAATTGATGACCCATCCGAACGCTCTTCTCACTCCTCGTGCCCGTCTCCGGTTAGCTCGGCTGATTGTCGAAGACGGCTATCCGGCCACGATCGCCGCAAAGATGGGGTCGTTTGCGGGAGAGGGCGAAATCCTACGCTAAGGCTTTGGCCAACGATATTCTCCGGTAAGATTGATGTGTTCCCAGGGGATAGGAGAAGTCGCTTGATATCTAGTATGACGTCTGTCGCACCTGCTTGATCGCGGCCGCGATAGCTAGATCGCGTTGCTCCTCTTCTCCATCCGCGTTCCAAGCTGCGGAAAGGCACCCATAAGCGTACGCCTGGTCGAGCAGGCGACGCGGATCGACGTCCAGCGCACGAGAGAATGCGTCCGCCATCTGTGCAATGCGTCTAGGATCGAGACAAAGGTCGTCTCTGTCAGCCGGATCGTAGAACATATTGGCGGCGCCAAAGCCCACTTCACCGACCAGACCGACGGGATCTATCACCAGCCAGCCGCGACTGGAGAACATGATGTTTTCATGATGCAGATCGCCATGTAGCCCACGCAGTTCCGAGGCATTGCTCATCATTTGATCGGCTATAATCGCCGCGTGGACGTAGTCAGTTTGACAACCTGCGTTTTGATCATCGCGCGCCCGCTGAAACAAAGCTGCAAAGCGATCCCGGATCGGGAGAAGGGCAGAAGGCAGGGGTTCCTCAGATGCGGCATACAGCTTCGCCATTAGTTCCGCTGCAATTTCGGTCGCCTGGTAGTCGCCGTGCTCGGCAACGATGTGAGAGAGCATTCGCTCCCCGGCATATTCGAGCAACATCAGATTGTTCTCACGACCGAGCAACCGGACTGCTCCCCTCCCATTGCGCCATACCAGATAGTCGGCCCCGCGCAGTTCATCAGCAATGTCTTCTATAGGTTTCAATCCCTTGACGATTGCAGGAGTCCCGTCTGGCAATGAAACTTTCCAAACGAGGCTGGAAAAGGTGTCCGCAATGAGAACAGGTTGCGAAACGTGCCAATGAGCAGGAAAAACAGGCGGCATGAACATCAACCCCAAGTCAGAGGGTCCAATCGCAGATAGAAGGCAAGGCGTTCGCGGTCGGGGGCTTCGATCCCCAATACATTGAATAGGACAGCGAAGGCGCGCTCTGCTTCATCTGGCGCTGCCCAGTTCTCTTCGGCGTTAGCAATCATGAGTGCCAAATCGGCATAGCGATCTGCTGTTCCGAGCCGCCCAAGGTCGATCAGACCCGTGCATTGAAGAGTTTTAGGGTCCACCATGAAGTTCGGCATGCAGGGATCACCATGGCAAACAACCATATCGGTGCGCTCTTGGTCGAGCCGCACCGGTAGCTCTCGTTCGACACGAGCCAAAAGATCGAGCTGCGGCGTACTCTTGTCCTCGTCCGGTAAGAAGTCGGGATTGACGGCATTGCGGGACACCACATCAACGGCGCGTCCGAACATTCGCGACAGCCTGCGCTCAAACGGACATTGATCAACCGATAGGCTGTGAACAGCGCCAAGTTGCTGCCCCATTGACGGCCACGCTTTGAGCAAATCCGCTCCAGACAGATCAGCCGCCGGTACTCCCGGAATTGCCGTTATCACCAAGCATGCACCCTCCTGTTCCTCCTGCCAGTTGATCACCTCGGGGCAAGCCACACCTCGACCTTTGAGCCAAATGAGGCGGTCACGCTCTCCAGCGAGCTCACCGCGGCGGGAAGCAGGTGCGATTTTCGCGAAGGCATGCCCGTCACCACGTCGAAAAACAAAATCACCAGATTCTCCGCCTCTGACAGGCAACCAGTCAGAATGCGATTCACCAAAAAAAATATTAGTTCGATTCAATGGAGGTTCCTTCAGTTTTCTGATGAAGCGCGGAGGTGGCTCAACCTGCGAAAAGAAACGAGTTGCTACGTAAGTCCGAGAACATGCTTTCCATGGTCTCTGAGCTCGCCTTTGGGACCGACATATCGGTAGAGAGTGACGCGCTCGATGCCGAGTTCCTTGCAGAGATCGGAAACTGAAGTATCGCGCTGGGCCATGGCGGCTTGCGCGAGACGCACCTGAGCTTTGGTGAGCGCGAATTTTCGTCCGCCCTTGCGACCGCGCGCTCTCGCGGAGGCGAGACCCGCCATGGTGCGCTCTCGGATCAGATCCCGCTCGAACTCGGCCAAGGTGGCGAAGATTCCGAACACCATGCGACCGGACGCAGTCGTGGTGTCGATCTGAGCGGGCACTGTTGCAAAGTTAGCGATGAGGCAGCCTTTTGTCTTATTCAAAGGCCTTACATTTCAAAAACTCTGCTTACCAGGCGCATTTCGCCCAGGGGA
>NZ_MKXT01000068.1:6065-7315 GCF_001913985.1 Corynebacterium sp. S5S1 | reverse complement strand
GCAACGCTGCTTCGAAGCGAACGCGTTCAGCTTCGTGATTACGTTCTCTGGCACCATGAATGTACCCGCCTATCAGTGGGGCAAAAAGAAATATAGCTAACAAAGCGCTACCCATGAGGGCTTCAAAAACGATTTTCTTGTTCTCGAGGTCTACAGTTGCGAATATTAGAATCACGAGTGCATACGCGATACCCCAGCGGGGGTACCCTTTGTAGCCGAGTACGCCCGCGACAATTCCGATGCTCACTGGCGTAATAATGCTTCCGAGGTCGTTGAACAACGAGATTGCGACGGTAATGAAAACCATGGTCAACGCTGATATGGCTGGAGTTCGGGGCACAGCGATTACAGCACAAAGACTTGCTAGCACAATTGTGATTTCGGCTAGTGAGCTATCGGCGGCAGCACTCACGAAAACCGTTAAAGTCAAGATAGCAAGCGTGAAATACCACGCCGTCACCGGAATTAATTTATAGCGCATAGCTAAAAGAGTTCGACCTTCCGTATAAAGCAGCCTTTTACAGAATTGGGTTGGGACTACTTACCGTATGCTCAAAATCTTGGCCGCATTCTCATTCACTTGATAGTGCTGGGATACCTCGAGCTAGTAGGCTTTGGTGACCATAATTATCACCAAGAAATATACCTGACCGACTGAAATTGCCCTCACTAAGCAACACGTAGTTTGCCACAGTTCCATCCGTTTGGGAAGAGAAGAAACCGAAGCACATCCGAACCACCCCTACGTAATAAGACCGACCATGCCAGGGAATATTGCTGCTGAGTTCAGGTTCAATATCACCCGGCACGTGATTTACAGACGAAACTGACTGCCATCACAGTGCCCCTACGTTCAGCTATCCACCATCAGGCATTCAGCACACAGAGTGTTCAACATCACGAAGGCTTGCCTGGCTTATTTTATACAACCAAGGCTAACCTTTAACTGATTTTCAATAGAGTTTCACTCTATTCTCACTTCCCTGAAAGGAATCCACTCCGTGAATAACAATCGGCGCCTATGGATGCAGGTAACGGTGGCAGGTTTGACCTCTCTGTCGCTTGGTCTCGGCACACTCACTCCCGCACACGCACAGGAGTTTTCTGCTCCTCCGGCTGCTCAGGAGCCGCAAGCCTCGACCGAGGACCAAGATACTTCCCGCGCCGAAGGTCCAAAGCTGACCGGTGTTCTCGCCGAAGCGCAATTGATCACTGCAGAATGGTCTCCTGCTCCTGCGGATTTTGGAACT
>NZ_MKXT01000068.1:3940-5955 GCF_001913985.1 Corynebacterium sp. S5S1 | reverse complement strand
TATTTGCTGTCCACAAGGCTGTTAACTCCCAGTTCAGCCAATCGCACGTCGTATCCATCAGTGACAAGTCGCAAGTTCCTGAAGCTCCCCATAAGCCCTATCTACAGGTAAAAAAGAATAAAACTGCCCGCGTCGAGTGGGACCGTCGATCTTCCGGCACTACTAGGATTCACACCTATGTTGTAAAACTGCGTCCAGACGACGGTTCCGCGGTGTTGGAGCAAAAAGTCACCGGCACCAGCACCTACCCGGACAACTTTGCAGAATTCCCGAACCTCAAAGCCGGAGTCTCCTACACCGCTACTGTAGAAGCACAGAGCGCGTCCGGAAATTCTCGACCTTCCGAAACCAGTTTGCCCCTCACCATTTCAGAAGATCCTGCCCCGCAATTCACGCTTGACACTGACACCATCGACCTCGCAAAAGGCGGAGAGTTCACTGTCTCTGGCTCTGGATACACTGGTCCGGCAGCACAAGAAGGCGTTTACGTCGTATTCTGGGCAGCCTCCAAATGGACCCCAGGGGAACTACCTCGCGACATCGACAAGAAAGGTGTCTCAGTTCTCGTCAAACCTGATGAAATCAAAAACGGTGCTTTCACCAAGAAGATTCAGATCAAACCAGGTGAAATTAACCTTGCCCAAGGTGATTCCTACCAAGTCGGGACCCTCGCCGGCGGCAAGATGTTGCCTGTCGATCGTCGTCTGGACGTGGCAAAAACAGTCAATCTGACGTCGCAGTCCCTGTCGGAGGTCAACGCGACTGCCGAGAATCAGACGGTTAAAGCCGAGTGGAAATTAGCTGAAAATGACAAGCGCGGCTCTAGTATCCGAATCACGCTGTATCGCGAGGATGGTGACCAATACAAGTATGTCAACCACCTTGACCAGGGACCTCAGGTCTCTAGTGCTCAGTTCGTTGGACGAGAACCAGGTGTCTACCGAGTAGGCGTGAAAGCAAACTTGAGCACTGATTTCTTCGGTCCCGATCAATGGACCGAAGAAAAATTCAGCGATTCCGTCACCGTGGTCGACCCTGACGCTCCGCAGCCACCAGCTGCGAAGCCTGCACCTGCTCCTTCCAAACCCGAAAAGCCAGCCACCCCGCCCAAACCATCGAAGCCATCCAAGCCCTCCACCTCTGAGAAGCCGGCAACTTCCACACTGAAAACCCCTGATGCCCCGCGCATCAGCCCGGCATCGGCGAAGGACTATTCCAAGGCCGGTTTGTTCTACTCGCTAGCTGGCTACGAGGACATCACGAAAGTTGAAGCTCGCCTGGTGCCTGTCGACGACAAAGGCAACCAGGAAAGCGACGCGTACATCGCCCCAAGCGAAATGGCTAATGGGTACGCTGAGTTCACCGGACTGAAGAAAGGTCAGCGCTACCGCGGTCAGATCAAGGTCATCACGGAAAACGGCGAAACCGAGTGGTCTGCATATTCCGGAATCTTCCTGTCGGAAACACCAGAACAAGGCATCGACCCTGACCTGACCCTGTTCCCAGAAACGCCGCTGGATAGCCGGAAAGCAAACACGATCACCGTCAACGGCACCGGCTACTTGAACGGCAAAGAGATGAATCTCTATGTCCTGGAAGACGCCGACATTCCTGAAAACGGAATCTTCAACTCCGACACCGCGAAGAAAGCTCTGGCTTCTACGACGGCTAAGGTCGCCAATGGTAAGTTCTCGCAGAACCTGGAAATTCCAGCTAATACGCTGAACCCGAAGAAAAAATACTTCGTGGTAAGCGTCGACAAGCACGGCAACCACGAATATGACTACGGCGTTTTGCTCAAGGTCAAAGACGGGGCAGTTGCCACTCCGACTCTGGATGTTTCTACAACGACGGTAAATGCTGCCACGGGTGGTGACATTACTGTCCGCGGTGCGGGGTTCGTCGGCGAAGGCGCCTCGCAGGGTGTCTACGTTGCGGTGTATAAGAAATCGCAGTGGGACGTCGGCAAGTCCGCGCCGGTGGGCCGTCCAGTTGCCGCCGAATGGGTGCAGATG
>NZ_MKXT01000068.1:0-3917 GCF_001913985.1 Corynebacterium sp. S5S1 | reverse complement strand
CGCTTTGGATCCGAATGAGCAGTATGTGATCGGCACGCTGGCCGCGCATGCGTTGTCGCAAACCAACCGTGATCTCGATACAGCCCAGGATCTCGTCGTCACCAACGGGCCGGTAGCTCCAGCGGCTCCGGGAACTCCAGGTGCTCCAGGTGCTCCAGAAGCACCAACCAACCCAGGCGCACCAGGCGAAACCCCAGGCCAGGCTCCGGAGATGACTCCACCAAGCAACACTCCGGAAACACAGCCAGAGACGAAACCAGAAACCACACCAGAGCAGACACCAAGCATCCCGCCAACCCAAAAGTCGACCAACACTTGGCTCACCGCAATCGCTGCTATCGGCGGAATCGGTTTGGTATTCGCAGGCATCGGTGCCGCGCTGCAGGGATTGCGTCATAACGTCCCGGTTGTCAATGAATTCCTGACCAACACGGAACGCTTCTTCCAGAACCTCTTCGGAGGGCGCCGCTAATGCACATGCACACACCAACTGCGGCACCTGCTCGCAGTCAGAAGCGGGCCGGACGCCTGCTACTCACGGCCTGCCTGGCCGCCGGGGTGCTCAGCGGAACTTTCCACCTCGGTGGTGAGAGTATCGCTACTGCACAATCTAGCTTTGGATCCAGCAATGCCCCGTGGCAATCCTTCCGTCCTGCTCCCGCGCCGAAGCCTGCACCACAACCACAGCCGGCACCTGCGCCGAAAGATCCGGCTCCACAGCCACTGCCAAAACTGCCGCAGATGCCGCCGGTGCAAGACCCTGCTCAGCCCGAACAACAACCGAAGGTTGTCGAAAAGATCACTAAGGTTCCGATCTTCAGCCGTGAGCAAAACATCGATTGGCATGAGGTCGGCGGGCAAAAGATCTACGCCGAAGGTGAAGCTTTTCAATTCCTCGAGAATCCCGGAAAGATCACCCCAGGTGCGCGCATCACGAATACCCGGCTGGGATCGTATTGTTCGGTGGGATGGATCGTCGAAAAGAATGGCGAGCAGTTCATCCTGACGCGATGTCTTCAGCATGGAAGATCCAGAGGGCAGGCAGCACGTGGTGGGAACGATGACCTATTCAGAGTTTCAGAATCATGGCGACATTGGACGCTACGACAAAGGGCTGATCAAAATCGACAATCCTGCGATAGTTGATGCCCGGGTGCAGCTGTTTTGGAAAAACCAGCAGATGACCACCGCCACGGTGCAGAACACCAACTGGACGGAAGAGCACAAGCCACGGCTGTGCCGAATGGGCGCGCGAACTGGTCTTTCGTGCGGGCCATACTATGGACTCGGCGCTGACGGGCAGTTGATTTACAACGCGATTTCTCTGCCCGGCGACTCCGGCGGACCGGTTTTTGCCACCCACAACGGCAACGTCTTCCCGGTGGGTATCGTCTCGGGTGGCCTGAAAGAAGATGCTATCCATCAGGTTGCTCAACCGATTGCGCAATTCCTTAACGACGGCGGCTACAGGCTGCTCTAACTCAGCGCAGAAGCTTTCGGGTTGTCATTAAAATTGGGGTAGATCCTTCCCAGCCCCACCCCGATTCCAGTACCGGCCACACCATGATGCCGGGTGGCAACTAAAACAACCACCCGGCCTCCGCCGCGCTCGGCTCTTCATGCTGCAACACGCGCAGGCGGCACTCCTGGTGCAATCTTGTGGCTCCTGATGTTTTTGAAACCGAGACTTCAGCTACACTGGCTAAAGTCGCATAGTTAACCCCCGACGTGTCCACTTTCCGGGAGTTAGGCCCCTCACTCAAGCTGATTATTACTATTACTCAGCGGTCAAACTAAAGAATGTATAGTTGAACCTGCAACGATGTAAAGAGGTTTAACATTGAGTAACGATGGTCGTTCTTCATCGCTTTGGGATTGGCCGCGATGGGCGCTTCCGTTCCCTGAAATTTTGCTGATCGCCGTATTGCAACTAACGAGTTGGGCACACTGCTCACTGAATGACTGTGCAGAAGGCCCCACCGATTTCACCACCGGCGGCAGCAACCTATGGTGGTGGCAACTCATGAGTGTGGCGGCCATCGTGATCAGCACTATTTTCGCCGCGTTCCCACTACGCAGTCGTCTGCCAGAAATCGGGTTATTACTCTGGTCCGGATTTACTTGGTCGCTACAATTTTGGGCCTTTAACCAAGACCTAGTCGATAACTACGACTTACAATTACTCTTATACCCAATCTCGGAATCCTGGAGGGCCGGTATCATCGTCGCCGCGAGTTTATTCCTCCGAAAGAGCCTGCTCAAACGACGGTTAAACCAAACTCCAACTGCCCTGAGCAACTAAAGCGGAACAAAACCCGGGGCACTTCAGGTTTCGCTCGAAGTATATGATGCCAATAAGCCCCAGTGGACGCTTCCCAGTATCGAATATGACTGAGTAAAATCTTCGACTCTAAGGAATCAATATGGCAGATAATAAACTTTGGTCGAGATCATTTTCGAGGTTGTGGGCTTGCGAAGGTGTATCAGTACTATCCGCTCAAATGCTGATTTTTGCACTTCCCATAGTAGCAGTCTCAACATTCCAAGCTACTGATGCACAAATTGGCCTAATCAATACCTTCGTCGGTTTGGGTTTACTGACTTTTTTAATCCTCGGGGCAAGTCTTACTGATCTACGACGCCAAGACAAACTCCTCGGCGCCTTATCCCTAACACGTGCCATGATATGTGGTTTCGCTGCTTTTGCCGCAGCCACCGATGCACTCGCGTTATGGCATTTACTCATCATAGGGTTTGCAATCAGCGGAATGACCGCCTTATACGATAGTGCATTTTCAGCTGTCGTCCCACAAGTTGTCCATACTCATCATTTAGGCAAAGCAAATAGTTGGATTGCCGCCTTACGCTCTGCAGCAGATATTGGCGCAGGTTCATTAGCAGGAATACTACTGTCCTATACAGGATCAGCGACTTTATTTTGCTTACTCATGGTTTTCTACGCAATAGCCAGCATCGGACCATTTAGTCTGCGCCCCATATTTAAAAGAAAACCTAAACTCCACTCATCAAATCATCATGTTTTCTCACAAATCATGGGAGCTCGAGAAGGGATTCGTTTCCTGCTCTCTGATCCCATACAAAGACCAATCACCCTAGCCATAGCCCATTTCAACCTGTTCACCAGTGCTATACAAGCCCTATATGTGGTATTTGCTCTACGATACGCAAACCTGTCTGCAGCCGAGATTGGCGTAGCAGCGAGTATCGCTGGGGTTGTTGGCTTATGTGGTGTCTTTATCTCTGACTGGTCAATCAAGAAAATCCGCCCAGTTATATTGTTGTCTGTGACATTAGCGCTGCCAGTATTATCCGGGGCAGGTATCCTTATCCTGCCCCTTCTTGATCAATTCGCTTCTATGTTGGTTCTGAGCGCTTCCCTCGGGCTCTGGGCCTGCGCTGTCCTGGTTAATGTTGCAGCAAGCGAAACACTCAAGCAGCAACTAGTCCCGGAAGCTATCCTCGGCCGTGTCTCAGCTGCGATTCGTCTACTTACCTGGGGAGTCGACCCAATTGGTGCAGGCCTTGCCACGCTAGCAGTACTCTATCTTCCTATTCACAGCGTGCTCATGATCAGTATTATTGGAATAGGTGCTTCCGTTTCCTGGCTGCTTACTTCCTCCCAGCTGCGCAATCTTTCTCCTACACCAACCAGTAATTGATGACAACTTTTGCTGAGGATTTCACCCCAGCCTGACCAGATTCATAGTCTGAGATAGGCACCTAAAACAACCGCCCGGCCTCCGCCGCGCTCGGCTCTTCATGCTGCAACAACCAGCGCTTTCGGTCCAAGCCACCGGCATAACCGGTCAAGCTACCATCAGCACCAAGCACCCGGTGACACGGCACAATCACACTCCACGGATTGCGCCCCACTACCTGCCCAACCCGCTGCGATA
>NZ_MKXT01000067.1:3487-3969 GCF_001913985.1 Corynebacterium sp. S5S1 | reverse complement strand
AAGCAAAAAATTCTGTGTGATGGCTTATAAAAACCAAACGCATTTGCTAGGGAAACTATACTAATGAAGGCTCGTGAAATTTCGGTCTTGCGAGCGATTATTTTTTGTTTTCCAAGCAATTTTGAGTCAGTCTCCAAGCACGACACCGGCGTGGAATCTCGCAGTGGTGCTAGCGGGGGTACTGCACTCTCATAGACATGTAGTGGAGGTGTCTTCTCGTGAGTACTGCTGATAACACTGCGAACAGCGCTGCGAATGGCGCTGCGAAAAGTGCAGCCTCGTCGGCTGGCACGGGTGCAGAGTCGGGTGTACACGCTGCGCAGGACAAAAGCCTGTGGCACAAATTGCTCGATTGGCGTCCGAAATCGACGATCCCACGCATCCTCGTGGTGCTCACACTCGTGCTGCCGCTGGCGGGTGCGGCGACATTCATGTGGGCGATGTGGGACCCATCGAAATACCTGCGCGATGTTTCCTTGGCT
>NZ_MKXT01000067.1:556-3466 GCF_001913985.1 Corynebacterium sp. S5S1 | reverse complement strand
CTGTGGTTAATGAAGACGAAGGCGTCGAGCGCGACGGCGAATACATTAATTATGGAAACCAGGTCGTCGAAGGCTTATTGGAAACCGATTACCTGAATTTCTCGGAAGTCGACAAAGAGCAGGGTGATAAGGGGCTAACCCGCGGTGATTACCTATTCGTCGTCACGATTCCGAAGGATTTTTCTGATGACGCAGTCACGATCATCAGCGATAACCCGAGGCAGCCGAATATCCACTTCGCGGAAAACGACTTCTACGGCACCAACGGTGCGGTGATCACCAATAGTTTGATCCCACAGGTGCAAAGCAACGTTGCCAACGCGATTTCCAAGAAATATGCCGACAAGGTTATCGCTGGTCTTGATCGCATGGGTGAGGGGCTGAATCAAGCTGCCGAGGGTGCAGGCCGTTTGGATGAAGGCGCTGGCCAGCTCAAGGATGGCGGTACGCGGGCAGTCGATGGAATCTCGCGGTTGGATAAGGGGGCTTCTGACCTGCAAGATGGTGCCGGACGCTTGCACCAGGGAACCACAGACTTGAAAGCTGGTACGACGCGCCTGCACAATGGCGTCGGCGAACTGAGCAATGGTGCAGCCCGGCTGCAGGATGGATCCACCCAGCTGGCTAACGGTACGGATCAGCTGCTTAATGGTACGGATCAGCTTGCCGACGGCGCTGGCCAGATCGATGCCGGTGTAAACCAACTGACGGGCATGCTGTTGCCACTACTGGAGCAGGTGCAGGGTGCGTTGCCGGATATGCAACCGATTATCGACTTGCTGCACACCTTGGGCGCGCATGCGGAAGCTGAAAAACTGGCGGGGATTGTGAACCGGCTGGATCCTGCGAACCAGCAAAACATGGTCAACCAGCTCAACCGCTTGCGGGAAGGCACCGGCCAGCTGCATTACAATTTGGCTGATCCGAATGCCCCGTACCGGTCTGGTGTGATTCGTCTGCAAGATGGTGCTCATCGGTTGAACGACGGCATCAACCAGCTCAACGGTGGTGTTAGCCGCCTGGCAGATGGTGCGAGCCAGTTGGATAACGGCGCGGCCCGTCTGAACGCGGGTACTGGCGAGTTGACTGACGGCGTGGGGCGTCTGAAAGACGGAACCACGCAGCTCAACGACGGCGGTGGCCAGCTGATGGACGGCATGACCCGCCTGAAAGACGGAACGAGTGAATTGCCGACCAAGCTTGCCGACGGCGCTGCTAAGGCACCGAATATCACCAAGCCGGAAGATTCCGCGTCGAATATCGCGGTGCCGATCAACTTCACCGCGTCCAACGAGCACCCAGTCCAGACCGTGGCGGATGAATCTGATCCGACGGTCAAAAACATTACTGCTGGTGCGGCCATCCTGGTGATCGTCGTCTTCGGCTACCTGGCCATGGCGTTACTGTCGACGCTGCTGCCACATATCGTCGGCAAGCGTGCCAATAGCTACACCGTACTGGGGCCGGTCCTGCGCGCGCTGGGACTGATCTCTTTGGTGAACTTCGCGGTGATCGGATTTTTCGCGGGATTCTCCGTGGCACTGGGATGGTCGCCGGATAACTGGGCTATCGCCATCGGTGTACTGGCGCTGACCGCGATCACCGGTTCGGCTGTCTTCCAGTTCCTGCGCATCCTGTTTGGCCGCATGTACGGTGGCGTATTCTCGCTGGGGCTGTTTGCTCTGGGCTTATTCGTCTTTGGCGGTATCTGGCCGCTGGATACTACTCCGGGGCCACTGCGGATGCTGCATAGCTTCCACCCAATGAGCTACACCCGCGATGCGTTTATGCGCGCAACCGATGGCCTCTACGACGCCACCTTCTGGGGCGGACTCGGTGGCCTGCTGGTCTTCGCACTCTTGTCGACGGGACTGTCGCTGGTTATCTACGCCTCGCGTCGTCGTGGAGCGGCAACCGAGCTGGAAGAAGAAGTCGAGTACGTCAAGAAGGCGCGCTTGGGTGAAGAGCCAGCCACCATCGCGCGCTAAGGCCTACTGCTAAGGCCTGCTGCTAGGGTCAGTCGCTAGAGCCTGCTAGCTGCTAGGGCCTGTGCCCGTTAGGCACGTGCAACACAAGCGGCGTCCGGATTACCTCCACTCCGGGCGCCGCTTTTTGCTGCCAAAATACGTTCCAACAGGGCGTTCGCTACAGGCGAACAGGCCATTATGCAGGGAGTTTGCCGGATTTGCGGGAATCGATTCGCAAAACGGGAAGGGCCGGTGATAGTTGCGCGTTATGGTGGGTGGAACATAACGCAAATCGGTTAGGGAGAACTCAGAGCACATGTTTGAACGGTTTACGGACCGAGCTCGACGCGTCATCGTATTGGCGCAAGAAGAAGCTCGCATGCTTAACCACAATTACATCGGTACCGAGCACATCCTGCTCGGTCTGATCCACGAAGGTGAAGGGGTTGCTGCTAAGGCCCTGGAATCGATGGATATCTCCTTAGACGATGTCCGCAACGAGGTCGAAGAGATTATCGGCCAGGGTTCCCAGCCACACAGCGGACATATCCCATTTACTCCGCGGGCCAAGAAGGTCCTGGAGCTTTCGCTGCGCGAAGGCCTACAAATGGGCCACAAATACATTGGCACGGAATTCCTGCTGCTGGGTCTGATCCGCGAAGGCGAAGGCGTGGCCGCGCAGGTATTAACCAAGCTGGGCGCTGACCTGCCACGTGTGCGTCAGCAGGTTATCCAGTTGCTGTCTGGTTACGAAGGCGGAAATCAGGATGGTTCCGGTAGCGGATCCTCGTCTGCACCTGGTGGCGGCGGACTGGCTGGTGCCGGTGCTGGCCCATCGATGGGCGGCGGATCCGGCAGCGGTGGCGGTGGCAAGGGCGACCGCTCCAACTCGCTGGTGCTCGATCAGTTCGGACGTAACCTCACCCAGGCTGCCAAGGAAGGC
>NZ_MKXT01000067.1:0-499 GCF_001913985.1 Corynebacterium sp. S5S1 | reverse complement strand
CTCACGCCGCACGAAGAACAACCCAGTGCTGATCGGTGAGCCAGGCGTCGGTAAGACTGCCGTGGTTGAGGGCCTGGCCCTGGATATTGTTAACGGCAAGGTACCGGAAACGCTGAAGGATAAGCAGCTGTATTCGCTGGACCTGGGTTCGTTGATCGCTGGTTCTCGTTACCGTGGTGATTTCGAAGAGCGCCTGAAGAAGGTGCTGAAGGAGATCAACCAGCGCGGCGACATCATTTTGTTCATCGACGAGATCCACAACCTGGTCGGTGCTGGTGCCGCAGAAGGTGCTATCGATGCTGCGTCGCTGCTGAAGCCGAAGTTGGCTCGCGGTGAGCTGCAGACCATCGGCGCTACCACGCTGGAGGAATACCGCAAGCACATCGAAAAGGACGCTGCGTTGGAGCGTCGTTTCCAGCCGGTCAAGGTCGAAGAGCCTTCGCTGGAAGATACCGTACTGATTCTGAAGGGTCTGCGCGATAAGTACGAGGCACACCAC
>NZ_MKXT01000066.1:4587-5991 GCF_001913985.1 Corynebacterium sp. S5S1 | reverse complement strand
ACTGGGTTACCGCCCTGCACGGCGTGAGCAGCAGGGGCGGCAATGATGCTTGCTGCCATCGTTGCGGCAGCAGCTAAGGATAGCGCAATCTTCTTTATACTCATGCGCACTACTCTACTTTATTTGGAGAATACTTATTTCTAATTAAAAACCAAATGAGAGTAATTTAACAAACCTAGTAAACCCCCGAATGACTCCTGTGCACAATCGTGCAGCATTGCCGCATCAGGTGATAATTCCGCAGCTCATTCGGGGTTTCCAGACTGGGAATTTCCAGGCAGGAAATTACAGGCTAGACGACGACAGCAAAGGGCTGCCCTGGTTTGGCCGCGCAGGTTTCGCTGGCTGCTGCTTGCCAGGTTTTGCTTGAGCTGGTTTTGGCGCCTGCTCCTTTTCTTTATTGTGCTCAGCGCCCTCTTTTTCAGCGCCGTTTTCTTCCGGGTTGCCTTTTCCAGCATCCGGCTTCGGCAACCACACCACGGCGCACCTGTTGCACACCGGTGTTGAAAAGACCGGAGTGGATGGGACTGAAGAGGCCTATCACGCACCAACCGGCGATATTGCCCTGGTGCGTATGTCCACGCACTCCGCATTCAAGTTCGACAGCTACCCAGAGCTGGCTACTGAAGCGCCCAAGCCAGGCCAGGTAGGAACCTTCTACGGCTGGGATAGCACCGCGCACAAGCGGCTGCCGCACTCCCAGGCAGAAGTGAAAAACCTGTATCAAAACGGCAGCTACAACAACGGCAAAATGTACACCGTGCACCACAAAGACGGAGCGTATGCACAGCCTGGTGATTCCGGCGGACCATTGTTCATCGACGGTAAGCTATCCGGCGTAGCTTCGGCGATGGCACCACCGCAAAGCTGGTACGTACCGGGATTGAAAAGACCGGCACGAAAATTGGATCAAGCAGACTATGGCGCGCAATGGCGATGAACCAAATCTGGGAAATGGCGCGGTCAACGGGATGGATAAATTCTTGCGGTTGAAAGGTTTCTTGCCACGAGCTCGAGCTGTCGCGGCGAAATAAAACTCGCGTCGGCAAGCTCAGCCCACAGCGTGAGCAAACTTGCACAGCGCGTGGTCACCTTTCGCAGTAAAATTGGGATATTCGAGAAACAATTCGACCCCAAGCGAAAGGTGTCATTTTGACCAACGCGAACAACCGCAGCACGCTGTTTGACCCCACCACCACGGACCTGCTTGCCGACGTCTACCGCGCCGGAAACGACGCACCGGCTAGCTTGTTCATCGGTGGGCAGTGGCGCCAGGCACAAGAAGGCGGCACTCGCACCATCAGCTGCCCCGCTGACGGTACGACGGTGGGTACGGTCTCGGAAGCCACGGATGACGACACCATCGCGGCCATCAAGGTCGCCCGCGAAACTTTTGATTCCGGC
>NZ_MKXT01000066.1:0-4405 GCF_001913985.1 Corynebacterium sp. S5S1 | reverse complement strand
CGTCGTCGGCATGGTTACCCCGTGGAACTATCCGCTGCTGCAGGTCGCTTACAAGGTTGCACCGGCCATCGCCGCTGGCAACACCTTCGTGCTGAAGCAAGCAGAGCTGACCCCGCATACGGCGATGCTGCTGATGGCCGTGACCAAGGAACTCGGCCTGCCAGACGGCGTGGCCAACCTGATCACCGGTGCTGGTGCTGCCTGCGGTAATCCGCTGTCTACCCACCCGGATGTGGACATGGTCTCGTTCACCGGTGGCCTGCAGACAGGCAAGCTCATCGCCCGCAACGCGGCAGAAACCGTCAAGCGCGTGGCCCTGGAGCTGGGTGGCAAAAACCCGAATATCATCTTTGCCGACGCCGACTTCGACGTTGCCGTCGACAACGCGTTAAACGGCGCGTTCTTCCACTCCGGCCAGGTCTGCTCGGCGGGTTCGCGCATCTTGGTGGAGGAATCACTGCACGATAAATTCGTGGAAGAATTTGCCAAGCGCGCCAACAACATCAAACTGGGCGGACCCACCGACGATAAGGCTGAAACCGGCCCGCTGATTTCCGCCGAGCACCGAGAAAAGGTCGCGGGGTACGTGGATGAAGCCCGCGAGCACGGTGCCAAGATCCTTTCTGGCGGACGCGCTGCCACCAGTGAGGACACCAACGGCCAGCACGGCACTGGGCAGTCGGATCTGGGCGCAGGCTTTTATTACTTGCCGACGGTCATCGACGGCGTCGACCGCAACGCCGACATGGATTTCGTCTACGACGAAGCCTTCGGCCCGGTCGTGACCATCGAGACTTTCCGCGATGAAGACGAAGCCTTGGAGATCGCCAACGACACCATCTACGGCCTGACCGGCGCAGTATTTACCACCGATGCCGGCAAAGCCGAGCGCATCGTGCGCGGGCTGCGTCACTGCACCATCTGGATCAACGCTAGGCGAGGTCGGCTTGGCGGAATACCAGGAGCACAAGCATGTGTACCACAACCTGACGCCTACCGTGCACGGTCAGTTTGGCCAGCAGTAGGTAACTGGCTGACCGCCGTATACAACTCGTTCTGGGGCTTGGCCGCCTTGAAAGCGGCCACCCAGACGTAGATAAACGACGCATACAACACGATTCCGGTGACGATCTTGCTGCCGATCAGCAGCACGAGGTCGTCGCCAAGAATATTCCAGCCGAAATGGCAGGCGAACGCCACGGCGAACCAGCCCAGCGCGTGGGCCAGCCGCCAGGCCAAGCCCCGGCCGACGGCGAACAATGCCCAGCCGATTCCCCAACCGGCAAGCCCGGTAAACGCGATATGTAAAAACGGGCCGAGGAACACCCGGGCGCCCCAAATCTGCAGCACACCCATGACATCCGACGACGGGTGGATCGGCGCCATCACGATGCCGTACAGCAGATTTTCAAAAGATTCAAAGCCCAGGCCGACGAGCATGCCGATGACAAAACCATGCCACGGGCGGTTGAGCTGCTTAAACGCCAATAAAATGAAAACCACACCGGTGGCTTTCGCGATCTCCTCTGGGTAGGCCCCACCCCAGGACGCGGCCGTCGTGGTCGCACCGGTATACGCAGCAAGGTCAATAATCGACGGTGCGCTCACCGATACCAGTGCATAACTGGTGCCCGCACCCCACAGCACCGCCAGAACCGCGGGCGCCCACCCTTGATACGGCCACAGACGGGTGCAACGAACCACCGCGGTGAGTACGGCCAAATACAGCGCGGTAAACACGGCGCTGATCGCAGCCGGGGTGGGCAAAGCGAGGGCATTCGGCAGCACAGGAAGCGCCATGAATGGCAGCCCCACCAGGATGAATAAGAACAGTGAATAGCGGAATAATTTGCTCATGGTTATACGTGCCGCCTGACTGGTTGTGCGGATGCATTTGTGTGTCCGTGCGCGTTCTGGACGGATGCGTTCTGGACGGAAGCATTATGAACGGATTGCGGCAGCGGGTTTTCTGCCCCATCGCTGCCAGTACCGGAATAGCCTTGCAGCAGCTCATGGACGATTTCCGGCAGTGCGTTCCCGGAAATTTCGCGCCAGGAGCTGGTAATGATGTCTAAGTTTTCGCTGATGAGCCCACGGAAAACGATGACCTGGGAAGCACCCATTGCGCTCGTCGACATGGCAATACCTCGGCCATTCGGTTCGATGAGCAGGCGTTGTTCACCTTCACGCAAAATATCGCCTTCGGGGAGGTCAGTGCGCGTGATAAACCGGAACATGCGGCGCAGCGCCAGGTCCGGATCGCCTGCGTGTGGGGTGGTTATCGCCTCAATGTGGAGCCCTGGGCAATTCCACCCCTGGCCGGTCAGCGCCAATGCGTCGACGGGGCATTCCCGGTCCGCCAGGTGCAATTCCGAACCCGCCAGTGGGTCGGATACCACCAGTGGGGCAGTAGCTTGGCGTGCCGACGGGGTCGCTTTGCTGAGCACCACGGGCGCGAGCATAGCGATGGCGACCACAACGACAAGCACCACCCACAGCAGCGTCGTGCGTTGCGGTTGGCTGCGGTATAAGCGAAGTTGGGTTGGGCTTAGATCGGGCGGGGAAACGGGAGCGGGCATGCTAGCCAGCCTAGTAAACTAAGCAAACATGAATGACCTATATACCTATGTCAACGGCCCGTGGTTGGAAAACCATGTGATCCCGGATGATCGCGCCGTGGATGGCACCTTTCACAAGCTGCGTGATCAATCCGAAGATGACGTCCGAGAGATCGTCAATGAGGACACCGGCCGCGCCGGCAACCTGTTTGCTTCCTTCATGGACACCGAGGGCGTTAATGCCGCCGGGCTGGAACCGCTTGCCGACGACTTCGCCAAGCTTTCCGTCGGCGATATTGGAGAATTCGTCGAAAACTTGGGCGCGCTGGAACGCGTTGGTGTGGGCAGCCCGCTGACATTCTGGGTAGAAAAAGACTCTGGCAGTGAAGATGCGGTGGCCTACCTGGTGCAATCCGGGCTTGGTCTGCCGGATGAGGCCTACTATCGCAGCGAAACCCACGCGGATACGTTGGCTGCCTACCGCGAGCACGTCGCAAAGATGCTGGGGTTTGTCGATTCCGCGAAGCTGTTCGGGTTAGATGCCGAGGTGGCCGCAGAGCGCATCGTCGCCCTGGAAACCGAGATCGCTTCCGGCCACTGGGATGTCGTGGCCAGCCGCGATGCTCTGAAAACCTACAACCCGACGGATTTCGACGAGCTGCCAGAGTTGATCCAGCGATTGCTGCGCGGCGGCAAACTGCCGGAGCATCGCCTGGTGAACATGATGCCGAGCTACGTCGAGCACCTGCTGGGGCTGCTGACCGACGACCGGTTGGCCGACTGGCAGCTGTGGGCCACCTGGCACATTCTGCTTTCCCGCGCTGGAATTTTGACCGAAGAGATCAGCGAGGCGAATTTCAATTTCTACGGCCGCCAGCTGACCGGTTCCACCGAGCAGCGTGACCGCTGGAAGCGCGGCGTCGGCATCGTGGAATCTTTGGTGGGCCAGGAGATCGGCAAACTCTACGTCGACAAGCACTTCCCGGCCTCGTCCAAGGAAGACATGCTGGAGCTTGTGGACTACCTGATCCGCGCCTACCGCCAGCGCATCTCTGATCTGGAGTGGATGACGCACGCCACCCGCGAGCGGGCGCTGGAAAAATTGGAGCAGTTCAAAGCGAAAATCGGCTATCCGGATACCTGGCGTGACTACTCCGGGTTGGAGTTTTCCCCGGCAGGCGCCGATCTGGTGGCGAATGTGCGCGCCGGGGCCGCGTTTAGCCATGACTATGAGCTGGATAAAGTGGGTAAGCCTGCGCGTCGCGACGAATGGGTGGCCAACCCGCAGACGGTCAATGCGTTTTATAACCCGGTGGTCAACGACATCACCTTCCCGGCCGCAATTTTGCGCGCACCGTTTTATACCGTCATCGGCCACGAGATTGGCCACGGTTTTGATGATCAGGGTTCGAATTACGACGGCCAGGGCAACCTGAACCAGTGGTGGTCGGATGAAGACCGCGAAGCCTTCGATGAGCTGACCGAAAAACTCGTGCAGCAGTTTGATGGTTTGGTGCCGTCGGTGCTGCGGGATGCAGAAACCGGTACAGGCGATGCAGAGAGCGCAGACGGCTCTGACACCGCTGACAGCGCCGAGAAGCCAGGCGTGAACGGCGAATTCACCCTGGGGGAAAACATTGGCGACCTGGGCGGTTTGGGCATCGCTGTGGTGGCATACCAGCTCTACCTGCAGGATCGAGGCATGAGCTACGACGACACCGCGGTGGAAGCCTTTGATGTGGAAGATGCGCAGCCGGAGCTTTATGAGCGGAAATTCAACGGCCTGCAGCGCCTGTTTTTGGCCTGGGGCCGGGTGTGGCGCACTGCGATTCGCCCAGAAATGGCGA
>NZ_MKXT01000065.1:0-3142 GCF_001913985.1 Corynebacterium sp. S5S1 | reverse complement strand
CAAGCGCAGCCGATATCGAGGCTGCAGCAACGCTGATTGATGGGCACAATCACCAGATCGCCGGGATCACCGCTGAGGCACAAGCGGCGATAAGCGCCACCGCAGAACAACTATTCGGAATAGGACAATCGTTTCTGCACCAGGCCGCGCCAGTCGCGCTTTCTGCTTTACAGCCAACCCCGGGTGCAGCCACCTCTGCTATTGCGCAGCTTGAAGCGGTGGCACGTACGCATATTGCCCAAGCAGAAGCGGCTGCAGGTGAGTTAGACGAAACGCTTTCTACCCTGGCGGGTCGGCTGCACAACATTGCCGACGAGCCTTTCGCGCTTACCGAGGCACCAGCTGCAACCCAGGCCGCCGCAGCGACCTCCACTGCTGGCCCGCCGCCAAGCACGGTTCCTACCGGCGATGCCGGATCAGCTACCACTTCTGATCCTGCTTTCGCACCGGCAGCGGTAGACGCACCAGCCCCGAGCGATGATGCTGGGGCTGAAGCTGGACGCCAAGCCGTGGCTGCCGCGCGCAGCCAACTGGGCACGCCCTATGAATGGGGCGGGACCACCCCCGGAGTCGGTTTTGACTGCTCCGGGTTTACGCAGTGGGCTTGGGGCCAAGCCGGTGTGGATATTCCACGGTTGGCGCATGAACAAGCCGTCGGCCAGCAGATTTCTGCCAGTGAATTACGTGAAGGAGACCTGGCTGTCTGGGACGGGCATGTCGCCATGTACGCAGGAAACGGTGAACTCATTGAGGCTGGCAGCCCGGTTTCCACCTCACCACTGCGCACTAACAACCTGGATATGAACTTTCATGGTTTCTACCGGCCGACGAGCTAGCGTGTCTACCGGCCGACGGCACCACCCAAGCACCACGACGGCACACTGCCCCACCACGTTCGCTAAACTTAGTGCCCATGAATAATCGCGCGATCATCCCGGTTTCTCTATCACTGAGCAGCGGTGATTTTTATACCCTGTGGGCTCCGACCTGGAAAGAAAACGGCTCACAGTGGGAAGCTTTTCTCGGCGACGACGACAACGTCCTGGTCTTTCCCACAGTGGCCGAAATGCTGGTGTATCTTGAAAACACCACTAAGCACGACCTTCGTGAGCACCCGAAATGGGGGGATTTCGCGAAGCTTCCAGAATATCGCGCGCACCCAGAAGACCGCGACCACTACGACATCGTTGGGCTGCCACACTACTTGGCCGACCGTCCGTCCTATGACGCGGTGGCAACCTCGGCCAAGATCTTGTCCATCACCAAGGCGCTGGGAAATGTCTGCGCCGACGATGACACCATGATCTTCTTTTCCACCCACTCCGTGCTCGGCAATGTGCAACGCGGCGCTGATCACTACTCCGGCGACCATGGGCTTTCCGAGTGGTCATCAGTAGGGCGTGCGGTACTGACAAACTGGAAAAAGATCGAATCCAACCTGGCAGACAGCGTGCGCATCGTCGATGTCACCGAAGATTTCGACAGCGTGGATAAAGACACCATCGCCGATGCAGAAAAACGCATCACCCAATCGAAAGAACAAGCAGACAAAGAACGCGCAGAGCGGGAAGAAGAACGCAAACGTCAGGCCGAGGCTGCGGATCCGTATGATTCTTCTGCCTGGGCGGCGGCAGGCATCGACCCAATAAAAATCACCATCGACGGCAAATCCGTCTACACATTGCGCTGCTATCTGGACGGCGCGCCGATCTTTTTGGGGCGTTTCGGCACCATCAACACCTTCCCCACCGGCCGTCAACTGTTGCGCTGGATCATCGAAAACGACGAACACGATCTCGCAAAAGTTGCTACCTGGGAAGACATCGTCACCGCCGCCAATGCTGGTGAACTCGAACTGACCGTACACCGCGATAACGCCTACAGCTTCCAGGGTCTTACCGAGGACATGGAAAAAGGCCCCGAAGCCGTGGATATCCCACAGATGTCAGCCTGCTACGAATTGCTTGCCGACGCCGCCGACTGGGCCGGCGATGATTCCATCAACTCCTATATGCTGGCAAACCCACGCTTCCAGGATTACCTGGGCTATATGCTGGGCTCGCAGCAAACTAGTGGCTACGTGCCATCCAAGCCGTACACCGACCACTCGAAGGGATGGCGCGGCTTGGAAGACATGCTGGTTAAGCGCTTCGCGAAATTCTAATCAGCCTGCTAATCAACGGCAGCATCGCTCTTCTCTGACTCGTCCATATCATCTGACTCATCCGCATCATCTGGCTGGCGCAGTTCCGCGTCGGCCAGTTTTTCATAGCGCGGCAAAATCTGGGTCTCCATGAGCTGCTGACGCTCCGGCTCAGTCAAAAAACTTGCCGCAACTGTCTTTGCCGTGAGGTCAAAGAATTCTTCCAGACCATAACCGAAAGTTTCGGTCAGCGCGTTCATGACATCGGTGCAATTACCGGCTGCCACCTCCCCGGCGGAAATCGTGCAACTAAAACCAAGCTGCTGAAACAGCGGAAGCGGATGATCCGGCAGCTCACCAACAGCTGCATCGCCCAACGAGTCGTCGGCAAGATCCCATAATGGCGTCATTTCTGCAGCAATGCCACGATCACGCACCCAACCAGAAATCTTTCCCGGCACGATGCCGGTCATATCGGCAGAAAAATCATCAACCAACGCCAACGGACGCCCCAGGCGCAGCGCCCCCAATCGCACGGCTGCGCCGATGGATTCGATATCAGCAGCGCCATCGATGGCAAACGGCAGAAAATTTTCCCGCAGCTTGGCACAGGCGGCTGCCAAAGCCGAGCCAGCAGCGCCCGGTTTGGCATCATGGGTAGTTCCAGAAACCAGGAACACCACACCAGCCAGGTTCGGGTCACCTTGTGCATGCAGCACAAGCTCCGCCAACTCAGCGACGGCATCGCCGTCTGCGCGCGCAACTGGCAGCAATCGCGCCCGGATTCCATCCACCGCCACGGCATCCAGAGCGGTGGCGAAGGCGTCGGCAAGCACAAAGTTGTCGGTGCAAAAATCCTCCACCACAACACGTAATTCCAGGTACACCACGTTGTCGTCGCGGTATTTGTGCACGGTGGACTGGATGTGTGCGGCCAGCTCCTCGCGCGTGGTCACCGCTGCACCATCCTGGGTGCGGGTAGGCAACTGCTCGTGGATC
>NZ_MKXT01000064.1:0-3291 GCF_001913985.1 Corynebacterium sp. S5S1 | reverse complement strand
GATTTGATTGACTACGCAACCTTCCTCATGGATGAGTGGGAGATTCCCGAAGAAGTCCTTCTCTTGGCTGCTAGCGAAGACGGAATGCATCAATGCTTTGTCATTAACTACGGCTTGCCAGATTTCCCAGAAGGCGCCGTATTGTACGTGGATACCGATCCCGATGGGATCATCATGCCCGTTGCAGAATCAGTCGACGCATTCTTGTCTAAGCTAGGCCCCTACCCAGACCAAGAAGAAACGGTTGAAGATGCAGAGCCGGATAACATCGGGATCAATGGTGTTCGATATGGATCCCTTTCTGAACCTCTCCGAAAGGCGATATCTGCCACTCCAACACCAGGAATCGAAAAGCTTTTAAAACAGGCCACAGAGCTCATCACCAAAGATTTAAATCCAATAATCACCGAGAATAGCCCTGAAAGTCGAACCTTTTACGACGTTGTGTATTGGATTGTTCAGCATATTGAGCCCCAACACGATCCTGAAACATTTGCCAACGGAGGCCGAGAAGGACAAATACTAACCTTCCCAGAACTCATGAAGAACTCATTTATAGTTCCTGGTCAGAAATACGAACTCGGCTACACGCTCGCATCCTTAATCATGTGGTGGGATCGCAGAGTCAAAGAAGGAGTTCTCAAAGAAACCGACAACGGTTTCATCCTCGACGAGAATTACGCCGGTAGCGTCTTCGATCGGCTTCGCCAAGGAGAGATCCAAAACTAGCTTTTCCAGAATTGTTGTCCCCGCGCCCAGCATTTGAAAGCAATCGCCCAAAGTAGAGGACACCATTACTAAACAATGGGGTACACCCAGTGCGACAGATGTGTCGCAAAAATGGCGAGACCGAGCCTATTGGCAACAGCAAACTACTGCGCTGTAACTGTCCCGCTGGGGTGCCCCTGTATGGCACTGACTCGACGAGGCCGCGAACGAGCAGCCTCTTGAGAAGGCGAAAGGCAGCGGCAGCGAACCTGGATCGGTTCAGATCTGCGAGATGGATGCGCTCATCGGTTCGCCGCGTTGCTCGAGGTTCCGGCTGCGTCCGCAACGGAGTGGGCGAGGTGCTCTGCCAGCGCGGCGCGCAGTTCGGGCGGAAGGGGGGCGGCTCCGACGGATTCGCTAAGCCAGAGTCCGTCGGCGGCAAGGTACGCGACCATCTTCTGCAGCGCCCGAGGGTCAGTCGGGTCAATCTCGGCAGGGTCGGGTATCCATCGGGAGATGACCCTTCTCCACGGCTTGTTGAGCTCGCTGTCGGTGCTCGCCTCGAGCATGAACAGCAGCTCGGGGCCAGTGGCGCTGCGAGCGCTCACGCGGGCGTAGGCGGCGACGCGCTCGTCCTGCGTTGCCTCGTCTGGGTCCTTGCCCAGGACGTTGATCATCTCGTGGTCCCAGCGCTCGGCAAGATGCTCGTGCAGCGCGAGCACCAGGGCGTCCTTCGAGGGGAAGTGGTAGAGCAGCCCACCTTTGGTGAGTCCGGAGGCGGCGGCCACCGATTCGTACGTGACGGCCGTGACGCCGTCGGTTTCGACAACGCGGAGGGCGGCTTGGAGGATGGAGTCTCGTTTGCTGGTCCGCATGAGCGGTCCTTTCGTGGTCAGTGCTCGGAGTGCAGCTGCGACTGCGTGCCAGGCAGGTACCGACGCAGCAGCACTCCCGTGATGACAGTGGCCGCTGCCAGGACGCCGGCAACGACTAGCATCACGACGAGGTACGCGGAGTCGAAGGCCGTGGAGGCCGCCTGAATGATGGCGGCGTCTCCCTGCGCCGCCTCCAGTGCCTCAGCGATACCGTCACCAGCCGCCGCCGGTGCGCCGTTGGGGAGGACAACACTGGCGGTATAGATGGCCGTGAGCAGGCTTCCGAGCACGGACACGGCGATGAGGCTGCCGAACTCGTAGGAGACCTCTTCGAGGGAAGCGGCCATGCCTGCACGGCGCACCGGCACGTTCCCGATGATGGCGGTGGAGGCGACCGACAGGGCAGCTCCGAGACCGGCACCCGTCACCAGAAGGCCGAGAACCAGCACGCCGAAGGATGATTGGAACCCGACTACCGTCACCACGACGCCGCCGGTGGCGACGGCGAGACCACCGGTGATCAGCGCGAGCAGCCCGACACGGTGCAAGAAGGCACCACCCAGGAGCGCTGTCGGCAACGAGCCCACGGCAATCACGGCAACCAAAAGCCCAGCCTCCAGCGGACTGAAGCCGACGACCTGCTGGAACCGTTGCGTGGTGACAAGCTCGATGCCACCGATGGCGAACATCGCGAACGCCGCGGCGAGCACGCCAGCACTGAACGCCGGGTTGAGGAAGATGGAGAACTCCAGCAGCGGATTCTCCAGGCGCCGCTGACGGCGCACGAAGAGCCAGAACCCGATGGCAGCAACGAGCAGCGCAACAACAATGGTCGCGACAGACGGGGGCGCGTGGCCGATCTCCTTGATGGCCACCACCGTTCCGACGAGCCCGATCATCACCAGTATCGAAGACACGGCATCCCAGCGCTTCGAAGGATCCGGGTCATTGGCCGGGCGGATCAACCAGGTAGCAACCAGCGCCAGCGCCACTACGGGCACGTTCACCAGGAACACCGAGCCCCACCAGAAGTTCTCGAGCAAAGTTCCGCCGAGGATGGGGCCCAGCGCGGCACCCACCACGGAGAGGCTGCCCCAGATCGCGATCGCGAGGTTCCGCTCGCGCTCGACCGTGAAGTACGTGCGGATCAGTGCCAGGGTTGCCGGCATCATCGCTGCCGCACCGACAGCGAGCACAGCGCGTGCACCGATCAGCACCTCGGGCGACGGCGCCAACGCTGCGAGCAGGGACGCCAACCCGAAGATCACCAGGCCGACGACGAACATCTGCGTGTGGCCGATGCGATCACCGAGGGTCCCGCTACCGAGCAGCAGGCCCGCCATCACCAGGGGGTAGGCGTTGATGATCCACAGGCTCTGGGTGCTTGATGCCTGAAGGTCCTCGGTCAGTGTCGGCAATGCCGTGTACAGGATCGAGTTGTCGAGGGTGATCAGTAGGACCCCCGCTCCGACAGTCACCAGCAGCGACCAGCGTCGCCGTTTCGTCATCGTGGACATGCGCGTCTCCTTAATCGTTTAATCGTGAACAACGTAAGTGTACCGGATGGATGGTGTAGTTATGTCTACTGCGAGAGAGATCCGCGTCACTCCCTGTTCACGGCGCCTAAGGCCAGTGACTACGAGCGTGGCGCTCATTTGGGTACACCCTATTGTTACGCCGGTGTGCGGCAGAATGTTTCCTGTAAAAT
>NZ_MKXT01000001.1:34393-171895 GCF_001913985.1 Corynebacterium sp. S5S1 | reverse complement strand
TCTTTCAGCTCCTGACGTCTTTGAAGCCGAGAATTCAGCTACACTGACCCAAGCAGCATAGCTAACCCCCGACGTGTCCACTTTCCGGGGGTCAGGCCCCCTATCGGGGATGTTTCACTCCATCTTCCAACAAGCTGATGCGCAAGCCACCTGGGACCAAGCCCGAAAAGTCGTCGAGTTCTGCAACCAGCGTTTTCCCGAAGTCGCCGAGTACCTCGAAGAATCCCTCGACGAGATTCTCGCGTTTACACATACACCGAAACCAGTATGGACCAAAGTATGGTCTAACAACCCCACCGAACGACTCAACCGTGAAATCCGCCGGCGCACCGACGTCGTCGGCATCTTCCCGAACCGGGCCGCCGTCGTCCGTCTCGTCGGTGCCGTACTAGCCGAGCAACATGACGACTGGATTCAACAAAAACGCTATATGTCGTTAGCCTGCCTGGAACACACACGGGCTCTCATAGCAGCCAACACTGTCAACGCCCACACACCCGAAACCGTCGAGGAAGCAGCCTAATGAACCGCAAACAAGCCCGCGCCGGCCCCTAGCAAAATGCCTCACACAGTCCCCGATTCAGGAAGGACAGATACACCACTCCACCGGACTTGACCCAAATGCTAGTTTCTGTCGCGACGAATAACGTCACAGGAGCATCCCAGTCCGAGGCAACCTACAATGTTGGGTCCCAACATTGACGTCCGTCGATAGCGAACATTATTACTCGATGTAGTGACTTCAAGATTTCAAAGGTAGAATCTCGACAATAGAATTATTCAACCTATACGCGCCGTTTCTTGGCACCCAAATACAGGATCCTTACTTTGTCTCAACGCACTGTCGCTTTCGTCGGACTCGGGTACATCGGCCTACCTACGGCCGTGGTTATGGCAAATGCCGGGAGTAAGGTGATCGGCATCGACGTAAATGCGGAAAACGTCAAACGCATCAACCGTGGAGAAGTCACGTTCGTGGAGCCGAGCCTCCAAGAGGAACTCGGTAAGGCCCTTAATTCTGGCCGTTTTTTCGCCACCACACAGCAGGTTCACGCAGACACCTATATCGTTGCGGTACCCACACCGTTTACGGAATCCTACGACGTAGACATGACATTCATTTACGCTGCAGCAGAGGACATTGCTCCACAACTAACGGGAGACGAACTGGTCATCCTCGAATCAACTTCTCCACCACAATCTACGGCTAAAATGGCCGAACGCATTCTTGAACTACGTCCAGATCTCGCAGCCGATGGGACAGAAAACCGGGAAGGAAAGCCGGTCGTCTACTTTGCCCATTGCCCAGAACGAATTCTTCCTGGCAACGCCATCGCTGAGCTTAAAACTAACGACCGAATAATCGGCGGGCAGACCCCAGAAGCAACACGACGTGCGGCAGAACTATACGCCACCTTCTGTTCTGGAGAATTGCTTCCTACCAACGCCGTTACAGCAGAAATGGCAAAACTAACGGAAAATTCATTCCGCGACGTTAACATCGCCTTTGCTAATGAACTCTCACTCATATGCGACAATCTCGGTATCAATGTTTGGGAGCTGATCGACCTCGCCAACCATCATCCACGTGTCAACATACTGCAGCCGGGCCCGGGGGTAGGCGGGCACTGCATCGCTGTCGATCCGTGGTTCATCGTCGCTGCCGATCCTTTCAATGCAAAGCTCATCCACGCAGCCCGAAAGGTTAACGATAACAAACCTGCCTGGGTGATCAATAAGGTTAAGCAGGCGGTCAAAAACACCAATGCCTCAACGATCGCCGTGCTCGGTCTCGCATTCAAGGCGAACGTAGATGATCTACGGCAGTCCCCAGCCCTCAACATCGCAGTGGACCTCGCCGAAGAGCTTCCGGATATCTCCTTACTCGCTGTAGAGCCGAACATCACCGAACTGCCCAAACGGCTAAAAGGCTTCGATAACATCACGCTCACAAATTGCGACGATGCGCTCCGCATCGCAGAAGTTTTAGTGCTTCTGGTAGATCACAATGAATTTAAAGAAATCTCTAAGGTTGACATTGCAGATAAAACTGTGATTGATACGAAAGGCCTTTGGAACTAGCTACTTCTCAGTAGCTAGCCGATATCGGTACAACGTCCTTAAATTCAAAGACTGTACCTTTGGGCCGTAGCTTTTTCCAATTTGAACGAGGGTCAACAGAGTTGTGTACAACCAGTTGCCAGACGTCTCTCTGCGGAACCTCCTCCGTCCAGAAAGATTAAGACTTAACGCGTGAACCGGGGACGCTAGGTGTCATTGACTCGCTCGATGGCAACCTGCCAACTGGACTTACGCCACTGGAGTCGATTCGACAGAAGAATGAGAACAAATTCCCTAGTTCTAGTCGACTTGTGTTTTGGTGAAGTCTTTGGCTTTGGCAAATCCCATAGATTCGAAATTTCGCTGGGCCCGTCTCAGTTCAGAAGCTATCTGAGTCAAAAGAGCTGCTAAATCTTCAGTCGGTGCGGGCGAGTGGCCTGGTTTTCCCTCAAATAGCTTCACGTAAAGTCGCGGATCCTCCTTGAGCGTTTCCACGAATGGAATGACTTGATGGTTCAAATATCTCTCGTCATTTTGATTCTGGTAAAGCAAGATGTCGCAGTTCGCGGTCCCGAGGCGGTTTATAGCCAGATTTGGACTAAAAAACTCGCGTTTAATTCTCCGCATCGGCGTAATTGTTTCAGCACGATGGGCAATTTTAAGATATTGTTTCGCTGTCGACCTAGGGTAGCCGTCCAAATTCAGCCGAGGATTCATCGCCAGCACAACCGAGTCGGGAAACATATCGCCAAAGTTGATAGCGGCATACCCGCCTCCTGAGCCACCAAACAAAATCAAGTTTGAACTTCCAAGCGAAGCAAGTATGTGGTCGATTATGGGTTTAAAACAGGCTTTCAAACTTCCAATTTCCCGATCACCCAAGAACCAAGCACAGGCAAGTTCCCCCAACTCCAATGTTGGATCAGCCAGTGACACAAGATTTAGCCCCGATGCGCGAGCGATACCTTCTCCAACCAAATACGGCACGGTACGTTGACGAGGAGACAATGCACCATGGAAAACTAGAACTGTTGTGTCTGAGCCCCTGTCGCGAATCAAAAAATCTATATTCCTATCCCCAAACAGAACCGTATGCAGACCCTCACCAACTGGATTAGTCAAGAAGAGCTCGAGAGACTCGTAATGACGCGAAAACCCCCAGCGCGATGTGTCCCGCCTGCGTTTAAAGTCAGCTGTCCCCATGTCATTACCTCACATTTCATGCCAACAATTTCTGCAATGCATCCAGACTACAACGAAAGTTGGATAAGCTTACTTCAGACACAGCATCACGCCTGACACCCAAGGGACTGCTACTATAGCTGGGTATAATTTTCAGACTCCAAAAATCTCGCGAGAAACGTTAATGACACCTGAACCGCTACCACCGAACCTACCGACATTACCAATGAAAGAATTAATAGGTTCGACCTATAACACGTCTGATTTAATTTCGAGGCTCTACCTTGAGGCCGAGTACCTCTTCAGAAATCGAAAGCCATTTCGTGTCGAAGGTATACCCACTCCTCCACTAAGTGAGGTAATCCATGATGAAAAGTACTTCGCGGTACGTCAATTCCTAAGCGAAACCGAAGACCGCAATTCGAGTGAGCGGCACCTAATCTTGGCCAACGAGTATCCAAGTCACCGGAATCAATATGCAAATGGATTCGTCCATCGACGCGTGGAACTGTATCGCGAGGCCGGATTGGAAGTCGATGTTCTGGCATTCGGAAAACGCGTTCGCAAGGAAGTCTATTCGTACCGCGGTATCCCCGTATTGTCCGGCTACTACGATGAATTACTCGGCCTTTTAGCGACACGCAAATACAAATCCATAAATGTGCACTTCCTTAACTCTGAAATGTGGAACGGCCTCTTGCTCAACATCCCCAAGGAGTGTCGAGTGAACCTATTCATACACGGCTACGAAGTCCGAAATTGGAGTAGGCTACCCTACGAAATTGCGGCTCGAGAAAACATCGATGCCCAAATCGAGCGAAGCCTGCGTACTCGCGACATCTGGTCAACACTCGTTGACGAAAACTCTCCAATCTCTAATTTCGTTTTCGTCTCAGAATGGTGGAAGCAAGCCGTTGGCGAAGATTTAAGGTTGGTTTTCCCAGAGGAACGCTCCCACGTGATTCACAATGTAATAGACACGGCCCTCTTCTCATACCAGCCCAAGTCTCCCGACCAAAGGCATAATCTGTTGTGGGTCCGTAATGCTAGGGCTTGGAATTATGGTGCAGACCTTGCCGCAGAATTGCTCGGACGATTAAAACAGAGCTTCTATTGGAATCAGCTCAAGGTGACGCTGGTCGGGGACGGCAAATACTTCCATTATTTCGACCAATTCAAAGATGATCCAAACGTTACCATAATCAACGGCTACATTAGCCAACAGCAAATAGCCGACCTGCACAAATCCCATGGAATATTCTTAGTGCCCTCAAGATTTGACACGCAGGGTGTGTCGCGAGATGAGGCAATGAGCTCAGGGCTTGTCCCGGTAACTTGCCCAGTTGCGGCGGTAACAGAATTCGTTGACGAGTCCTGCGCAATACTTGGAACCGAAGATAATTTGGATGCATGGGCGGCAGAGCTGGAAGAAGTAATCCTTGACCCCGCGAAGTTCAGCAAGCTGTCAAGCAACGCAGCCCAACGCGTACGCTCCCTAAGCACTTCCGAGCACACTATCGACCGAGAGATTCAGCTAATGATGGGACCAAATAATGAGTAAAATTCTGCTTATGGTGGATCAGGTGGGTCCGTTAGTAGGAGCAATTAGAAACGATCTGAAGCTATCCGGATTCGACACACTTACCTTCAACACCAGAGAACAAAAGTTCATGGGCACCTCTGGCCAGTCAATCCCTGCGTGGGCTCGAGGTCGAGAGAGCTACGAAGCCACTAAGTGGTTTAAAAAGTTACTCAGCATGAACGATATTCAATCACTGATCGCCGTTGGACGAGAGTCAGTAGTTTACGCAAGCAGACTTAGTAGAATTGTACGAGTTATAGGTGTGTTGAAACCTGGTGACCTTGACATCAGCTCGAAACGCAAACGTCTCATTAGCGACTTCCAAAACGCGTCCAACAAGGTACACGCGCTGGTGTTTTTGAACGAATGGGAAATGACTAAGGCATGCACGCTTGGCTCAAGAGCGCCGCATCTTCTCTGGGATCCCAATTCCATTGCAATTGAAGACTGGCCTAATTCTGCAACCATAGAGGAAGATTCGCGAGTAGCTATCGTCGATTATAGCGCCGAGGGGCCTGCATTAATGCAGGCTTCAGAGTCCATAAAATCGGACGGGAGTGCCAAATCACACGATTTCGATAATTTCGAACCTATCTCCAGCAATTCGATGTACTGGTATTCTGACCTGCAAATTGATAGGGAATTTCGGAATACACTAAAACTCCGCGGCTCGCAGTACTCCGGCGTTATTTTCGCCGACGATAATGCGGATGCGCTAACGTTAATGGCTCTTGCAGGCTCAGCGACAACGATAGCGCCACCAACCATTGCTGCAAATCTCTTGGCTGCAAACAATCCCAATATTACCCTTGCGAACGTAAAGCAAGCCCTATCGAATAATCTCCATAAAACACCAGTTGCGGAAAAGCCCAAACCGCCACATACCGGACGTCCACTGGTCGCGATCTTGGAAATTTGCCAGCACGAGCGATTGCCTTGGTTTTCTGAAGACTACGGAGACATCGATAAATTCAATATATTTTTATCAGTGGCAGCCGTCGAAAACGCGTCAAATGGAGCACGCCCCCAACGCATCCGCAATATGTTTCTCGCAGCAAGGCGAGACGCCCCCACAATTCAAATGAGCTTCAACAGCCACCTTCTCGACCGTCGGGTCAAATGGTTCTACGCCCAAGCTGAGCGCGGAGTGCAGTTCCCCGTATTGTATGGCGAAAATAGCACCAACCCGGTAATGGACTTTGACGCAGTCTACAAGGTTACAAGGTTAGTAGAATACCTTGAACGCAGCTGCGGAACTAGGAGTCTTTATTTCGTTCGTGATGTTCACTGGCTTGATACTCAAATCCAGTCCAAAGACGACAAGGTCGTTGCGCGGCAAAAAAAGTATGGGCAGTTTGAACTCAAGAATTTGTCGAGGGCATTTGGCGGTTTAGTTGCGCCTTCGAAAGAGTCCGCGGCAAACTACACTGCTTTAGCAAAACCGCTTTTCAACCTCGAGTTTATAAACGACGAACTACCCCCTGGCATTGCTCTCGAGAACACGCGTCTTCCGCAAGAAGTCACTGGGGATTCAAATGGAGTGACTTTCGTGTACACGGGCGGAGTCAGCAAGCTCTATAGTATGGATACTTATCTTCACGCGCTTAAGTCAATTTTTGACAAGCATCCCCAAGGCGTTTTTGCCGACTTTATTGTCCGACCCAACGAGCAGCCGCTGCTTCAGGAATGGATGCTTGAAGCTGGGATAACCGAGAACAGTAACATTCGGATCCTAAACGGAAACTTTTCCGATTACGCGCCGAGGACAACTAAAAACATCGGCATATTGCTCCTCGATTCCGAATATGGTAGAAAGGCCTTTGCCTTTAAAGCGATGTCCTATCTGGAAAAGTCTATGCCGTTCGTTGTCTACGAGGATTCTCCAAACTGCCGATATTTCCAACACTACGGCGTAGCACTTCCAGTTAAGGATCCGGATTCATTGGTCGATGTCTTGGAAAAATCCCTCAGTCATCCTTGCAACCTGGCCACCATCCAGGAGCTCTGGGAGCAGGAGTCGTGGGATGCGCGCTGGAGAAAAGTTAAACAACTTGCAAGCACGAGCGACCACGAAATAAGGTAGCCACCCAACTATTACAGTTGAGTCAAGGCTAAGTACTATTAAACTAAATGCCAATATGAATCTGGCAGGCAAGGGCTCCCGAAAGAGGTTAAAAATTTTGAGTACTGTCACTATCGTCGGTCAAGGGTATGTTGGTCTTCCCCTTGCAGAAGCCGCGTCGTCGAAGGGTTGGAAAGTATTCGGCTTTGACGTGTCTTCAAACACAGTCAAAAACCTCAATGCCGGCGTGTCACACATCGACGATATCTCCGACTCGATGCTTGGTGACATGATAAACAACGGTTATCAAGCCACGACAGATCCCAGCGGCATTTCTCAGAGTGACTTTGTCGTGATTTGCGTCCCGACTCCGCTGGGAGACGCAGGCGCACCGGATCTTGGTGCGGTAAGGGGTGCCACGCAAACTGTCGGTGAAAACCTCCGTGCCGGTACCACGGTCATTTTAGAGTCGACGACCTATCCGGGGACTACCGAAGAAGTATGCGTCCCTATCTTGGAAGCCGCGTCGGGCCTGTCGGCAGAATCTGACTTCTACGTTGCTTTCAGTCCTGAACGCGTCAATCCTGGAATGAAAGAGTTCGGAATCAGAAATACGCCAAAGTTGGTCGGAGGAACTCGTCCTGATGCAACAGAGAAGGCTTTCTCGTTCTATGACTCTTTTATCGAAACCGTCGTAAAGATGAGCGGCACAAAAGAAGCAGAGACCGCGAAACTTCTGGAGAACACGTTCCGTCACGTCAACATTGCACTCGTCAATGAAATGGCGCGGGTTTGCCACGAACTTGGTATTGATGTCTGGGAGGTAATCCGAGGCGCAGCTACGAAGCCGTTTGGGTTTATGAAATTTACCCCCGGAGCTGGAGTCGGTGGGCATTGTATTCCGATTGATCCCAACTACCTCTCCTATGAAGTCCGCCGGCAGCTTGGCTACCCGTTGAGGTTTGTCGAACTTGCTCAAGAAATTAACAATTCAATGCCGCTGTATGTAGTTGATCGAGTTGCCGAAGCCCTCAACGAAGACAGCAAGTCCCTAAAAGGCTCCAAGGTGTTGCTCGTCGGTGTTACCTATAAGCCCAATATTTCCGATCAACGCGAATCTCCCGCTGTTCCCGTCGGAAACGAGTTAATCCGCCGTGGAGCGTCTGTCAGCTACTTCGACCCGTTCGTAAAGAATTGGCACCTCAAAACCACGACGCTTCAGTCCGTTGGGGATCTCCTAGAAGAAGCAAAGAAAGCGGACTGCGTTGTTCTCCTCCAGAACCACGCGTCAATCGACGTACAAAAGCTGGGAGAAATGTCTGCCCGATTGCTAGATACGCAGGGTGTATCCGACATTCCGGGCAACAAACTTTAGCGTAGAGAAACCGGCGCAGACTTTAACCAAGTAAACGGCCAAGCAGAGTTCTTTGCAGAGGTACGGCTTAGTTTATTTTTGGTATCGGGTGCCCTATCTGAGGTTGCAACCTCAGATAGGGCACTTTTCAAATCTTTTTGCGTCTCGACTGCGCCACGATTGGCAACATTGTTGCTGCAAACCACCAGTACACCGGCCTCGCAAGCTTCTCCAACTGTCACCCTGGAATTAGACCGCATCGACGGCTGGGCACGAATGTCGAATTCCCAAACCTAGGCCGAAGTTCTGCACATTTTCCGCTTACGAGCTCCTGCAAGCGACGCCACAGCTCGTGCACAAAGCCGCTGTAGCCTATCTCACGTGGTCATTGATTCTCTGCTAAGACAATGCCCATTTCACTACTTTCCGCCCAATAGTCGACAGGCAATTGCCTCCAGGAACCGACTCAATCCTGTTTCGAATCTTTCGCAAGCTCGACGCCTGCTTTCGAATCCGCATTAGATCATTTGAAAGGCGGTCCCTCTCCGCTTTCAGGCTTTCAAACTCTTCCATGCGAGGAGTTATGGGAATTGGGCTATCCGAGCCGTCCGATCCAGCAACTTGGCCGCTGAGCAACTTGGCCTGGACTTTAAATTTCGCATCGACATATGCCGCGGCTGAAACCAGTGAAAAGTCTGAGTCGGGATTCCGCGTCGTATATAGTAAATTACCCCGTATCACTGCATCCACCGGAAGTTGCAGGTCCTCACCTTCAAGCTTGTTTGTAACATTCCCGTCGATAAGAAATACGGAACCTTTGCTATCAAGCTCAGGCAGAATCAGGAATTCGAGTAGCCCAGAACAAACCGAAGAATAGGTGTGCCGTTGCGCTACGTTGAAGCATGCTTGAGCAGCCGCCCGAAGGTCGATACGGCCATCACAAACTGACCGTACCAATTCCTTAAATTCTGTCATGGAGTTGGCGAAAAGGGGGTAGTCATCCCCAAGCAACTCTATGTGGGCAGCAGTCCGGTTAAGAACCACCGGTTTTGCTAACGAGCCATATTCCAAGACCTTCGAAGAAAGCTCAGTACTACTGTCCAAAGCTGGTCGCCGCCAGCTCAGTCCAACGTCGGAAGCGGAAATAACTTCTCTTGTTTCCCGTCTGGTTCTCCCTCCGAAATAGGACAAGGAAGGTGTCGTATCCAAGAGATACCGGACAATATCCGCATGTCGAGGTTCGTCTGATGTGTTTCTGAACTGGTCTCCGACTATGTTTATTCTCGCATCAATCGTGTTTTTCCCGAGAAGTGCCTTGAAACTGGCGAGCATCCCATCGACGTTCCAGTCCGGGAAGAACTTCCCAGCGTAAACGAACCGTGTTGTGCTTTCGGGCTCGCGCCAAAGTTCTTCGAAGTTCCCAGGAGAGTCAGGAACACTTGGTCTTAGCACATAACAGCGCTCATGCTCCAAATTCTCCACGATCTTCCACATTTCGTTCTGAATAGACTCAGTTTGGCACAAGAATCTTGCCCCTGAACTGTCTATATCAGAAAGTTGCTCCGTCAATGCTTGCGGCGTTGTCTGCCCGTAGTGAGCAAGGCCTGTAACATAGATCGCAGTTCGCGGAGCCCACTTAGGCGCAGCCGCACAAAACTTCGCGCCTGTCTCAGTGTCTCGAATAATGACAGTATCAGGATTCCAGTTTTTGCAAACTGCTAAAAGCGTCTCAGCGTATTCAGTACGTGACATTTTTCTTTGTCCAATGAACTTGCGGTTCAATCCAAGATAACTATCACTGAATGGGTCGACGAGCGTAACGTTGGGCAGACCCATAACTTCATCCAATATCAGCTTGCGCTCAATCGGAACCGCCGAAACCAGCATTATCTCAACGAAAGGCTGCGTCGCGAGGAGCGATGTTAGGCCCGCCAGGAAAAAAGCCGAGCCGTCCACAACATTAATATTTATATATCCCGAAACGACAATCTTGTACGGTTCTTCTCTAAGCATCATTGCCCCTCTTTAACAAGATCGAATTCTGCTCCGTCAATTACAGTGCCTTCAGTATCAGTAGAAAGCAGTGTGACCACTACTCTATCCGCGTCAGTAGGTGTTAATGCAGAATTTCTAACGGATGATTGCTTATCTAGCAGCTCGGAACCTTTGCAAAATGCGAACTCGTAAATGTAGGGCCCCCCTTCAGCTACACAGCAGACCTGGAGTTGCTTCGAATCAGCAATATACTTCTCCAACTGAAGGATTTTCGACCTGTCGTTGATGTCATTTTCTGTCTCGACACCCGCTAGCGCTCGAATCAGGAATTCTAAAGAATCCTCCAAGAAACGATAGCGAGTCTCCCAAACCTCCTTCTCTTCCATCACAAGTTCCTTTCGCTTCGAACAGCATCAGTGATCAATTTGATTTCTCTCCCAATCGTCGCATCTGAGCCGCACTGCCTACGTACCCGAGCTGCGGCATTTTCAGACAATCGACAAAACAGTTCCGGATCAAAATAGAGCTGTTCGATTGCCGCAGCGATACTTTTCGGTTCTTCTGGCGCAGTCAGGATCCCAGACTCCAGATCGGTTACAAACTCAGGAATTGCGGCAATATCCGTTGCTACAGGTACTAGTCCAGACGACATCGCTTCCCCCATCGACACGCCTTGTGAGTCAAATCGTGTTGGCGTTAGAAATATACCGTTTTTCGAATGCAATTCAGAAATATGGCGCTGGTCCCAAAAACCTTTCTTTAGAGTAACGTTCGGCATATTTCGCAACGGCGAGGTCTGGTGCTCGAAGTATTTCCCATCACCGCAAATTGTGAATTTCAAGTCTTCAAAGAACGGTGCTGATGCAAGTTCACATATCGCCTCGATTGCTTGATCATTAGCATATTTATATGAAGCAAATGGCCGAATTAGCAAAATATTTTTGCGCAGTTCCGGCCTTTTTACCCGGTAGGGGAACACATCCGAATCAATCACATTCGGAATGACAACACTCCGTGTGAAGTCCACTCCTATATCCGGTTCAACCACAACTCGCTGGAACCATCGAGAAACGTTTACAAACCGCAGTCGGGTATCTCGCGAAGCAACTAACTCCGCAAACCATGCATTTTGCCGCTGGTAGTATTGGTCTTTTTTGTCTAGTGCCTGCTGAACTTTGTTAGGTTCAAGTATGAAGTTAAACCATCTACGGTGCCACGCTTCAGCTTCAAACCCGTGAACCCATACGATTACCGGCGCTTGCACGCCTGAGCTCAACACTGGGTCGACACGGTGCGGCTCTGCAAAATGAACCAAATAAGCGTCGTAATCGTCTTCTGCCGCTAACCGCGCAAGTGCCTTATCGTTTCCAACGGTCACATGAACCCCGTCAAAGCAATATTCATAAGCGACGTCGACCGGCTGGTGATTATAAAATACGTCGACCGCCAATCCTGCGCCCAAGTAGCCTTTCACCCGGCGATGAATAAAACCATTGCGATACAAGTTATCTTCACTCGGATAAGCATTACAGATCACCAGCAACCGCAACGAAACATCTCCCCCGCCACCGACTGGGGACTTACTAGACTCATGTTGCATTTACTCCAGCCTCACATTTTCTACAGAGTGAACAGATTGACCAACAGTCAGCTGTTGACAAGCATAGTTCCCGACCCAAATTGCCGTCCTCTATCCACGGAATTGACCGCATGCCAAATGAAATATCAGAAGAACGACGGCTCGGGCTCTTGAGTTTCACTTATCCAACCAACACTCGATAGAATTCAGAGGTTAAGGCAGCTTCGATCGCGAGATGGAGACACTATAATAACATGAACAGCGATGCGCCAGAACCGACTAAAGCCCAAGGAAACACCGACAACGCTTCTATGCAACTGTCGAGCGCACAGCCTCAACACCAATTAACAATCATCGATGGCAGTGAACTAAAGAGCCTCTTGTCACGGCCGAAGTTGACGGACTATGCGGCGTCGCTGTGGACAAAGAGATTTTTCATTTGGGCACATGCCCGAAGTCGCGCCTTACAAAGCGGACAAGACACTTACCTTGGGCGTCTCTGGATCTTCATCAACCCTCTCCTGCAGGTTATGGTGTACGGGGTGCTATTCGGCTTGATTCTGAAGACATCGCGTGGGATGGAAAACTTCATCGGATTCCTAATGATAGGTGTGATATTTTTCTCTATGATAGGGAAAGGATTTTCACAGGGAAGCGGGTTAATCCAGGGTTCGAAGAGTCTTATTGGAGCTTTCTCGTTCCCTCGCGCAGTGCTAGCGTTGTCAGCCGTATTGAAGCAACTAATCGATGAAATAGCACCCGCGCTAGTTGCAATTCTGGGCGCACTGGCATTTCAACCGCACCATCCTCCGAGTTTTGCGATACTCTTAAGCGTTCCTCTCTTTCTGCTGTTACACATTTTTGTTCTAGGAATCGTCTTTATAACCGCAAGATTAACCGCTTTCGTTCCGGATTTGAAAAGCATTATCTCCACTTTCCAGAGGGGACTGTTCTACTTCTCTGGCATCTTTTACGATTTAGACCGTTTCGCCAACATTCCCGTATTGCGCGAGGTTATGCTAGCCAACCCTTGCTACCAATTTCTTCACGCCGTCCGAGTTTGCGTACTTGAAGGCAGAATCCCACCCGCTTCCACATGGTTGTATCTAATCTGCTGGTCAACCGGGCTAGCTTTCATAGGGTTCGTGTTTTTCTGGCGCTCTGAAGAAAGGTACGCAAATGTCAAGTAAAGCAACAGTCGTTGTCAGACGCGTCGAGAAGCGCTATGAGCTTAGCGGATCCGGTTCTAATTATTCATTGTTTAAATCAAAGCGAGCATCAGTCGTCAATGCACTACAAGATGTGAGTTTCGTAGCCAGAACCGGCGAGTCTATTGGAGTGGTCGGGCGTAACGGCTCAGGGAAATCAACGCTTTTCCGGCTTATTGCCGGAAGCGAAGCGCCCACGCGAGGCAACATCCATGTTTCGTCGACGCCAACTCTTCTCGGGGTCTCCTCAGCCTTGCAAGGAAATTTAACCGGCGACCAGAACATTCAATTGGGTCTACTCGCCATGGGCCTCTCACCTAACGAAGCGAGATCCATGAAAAGTGAGGTTGCAGAATGGGCAGATTTGAGCAACGCAATAGGCAGACCGTTGAAAACTTACTCATCCGGCATGCGCGCACGTCTTGTTTTTGCGATTTCTACCGCGGTACGCCGTGAAATTCTCCTTGTCGATGAAGCGCTTTCGACCGGAGACAAGGCTTTCGCTCGTAAGGCTAAAGAGCGCATGGATAGTTTTCTTGAAAACACTGGAACGGTTTTTATCGTTTCCCACGGCGCAGGAACTATTCAGGAATATTGCAGCCGCGCCATTTGGCTCCACGATGGGCGGGTCATTATGGATGGTGATGCAGTGGAGACATCGAAGGCTTACGTTCGTTGGAGCAAATTGCATTCGCGAGACCAGACGGAAAGGGCAAATCGGTATCTCGAAGAGTGCCGCGCGGCGTACGTTGAACCACGCATCCTCTTCGAACACGAGGTTGAGAGGTTCCTAAATAAGTAGCAGGCTAAGCTTCTATCGGTTAAGAATATACAATGAGCGATGCTCAAATACCTTGATGAGAAGCATCGCCCCGGAGAAGTCTCAATTCCATCCGTTCTGAGAGGCATCTCCAAGAGAATCATCATCCGATAAACCGCTTGGATTACTTGACTTCCGAGAGCTAAGCAAATACCGATACAGTTCAATTAACTTCTGACCGTTGCCTGACCATGTGTATTGAGACATCCAGGCACGATCGACAAATGTATGATTCTTTTCCGCCGCTTGAAGAATCGCTCTCGCAAGCCCCTCTTCATCACCAGCCACAAAGTAATTGGCGTGCCCGCCAGTTATTTCCACCAAGGCCGGCAAACAAGAGGCTACGACAGGAATCCCTAAAGCCTGCGCCATCAGCCCTTTAATCGGCGTCACCCGTCGTGTTACCTGTTGATCTCGGCGCGGCATGGCAAAAACATCGAGAGCTGCATACCACTTCCAAATGTCTTTATTCGGTTTACGTCCAACCATTATTAGGCGCTCGCGGACTCCAAGCTCATCTGCGAGCTTAATCAAGCTGGATCGCGCCACGCCATCTCCAACTAACAACACTTTCCAATGATCGGGGAGGCAAACAATGGAACGAATTAGTACATCGAACCCTTCATAGTCTACTATCGACGAAACCGCACCAACATATTGGAAATTTTCTAATCCCAACTCCGAACGTATAGCACTCTTGTCAAATTTCTTTTCAAGAAATTCTTCATCAACAGAGTTCGGTACAACGGTAATTTTCTCAGCGTCAATGCTTGCTTCACTAGACAATATTTTCTTGTAGGTATCACTTAAAGTCAAGACTGCATCTGCGGCTTGCGCGCTCTCCAATTCACGCGACGTTGCGGCCTTGTAATAAGTCGAGTCTTTCATTTCATTCTGTTCAGAAGCATCAAATCGAGATAGCCAGGTAGACTGCGGCTCACCTCTAAACTCGTAAACCCAAGGTATACCCAGAACCTCCGCAGCCTCAGCTACTGCTTGCGCATTCTTAAAGTCCGTAGTGGTATGCAGAATGTTGGCACCTACGGTTTTTGCAACCGTCACGATGCCGCGGACGTAGTATTCGCGTCTCCGGCTTTCCAGAAAAGGCAACGAAAACGGAAGTATTCGAAAATATGGGATTCCGTCGACTATCTCTCTCGGACCGCCTGGCAACTTCCCAACTACTACCGGATACCCAACCCGAGTCACAGCCGATAGCGAGACCCCAGAAGCTTTCAATGACCGAAGCAATTGGTGCGATCTAACGGTATACCCAGACTGAGTATGCGGAAGACTATTTGTGAGAACAAATAGCGGACGCGGATCGCCAGCAACTGGCCCAGGAGAATACCGCTCTCCACGAGCAATAGGACGCTCTAGTTCTTCCATTTTATCAGCATAAAAGTGGTAGTAGAGTCTCGATACAAAAGACCAACTAGCTCTGCTGCGCATAAGCTCAACCGCTTTAGCGAGTTGCCCTCGCCTGACTAAGGCCCAAAAGCCCCGATTCGACAGCTTGTCCATTAGGGCGTTAATTTCATTCGCGCCCAACAAAGTGGCAATATTCCCAAAGAACCGCCACGGATGCTCAAGAGCGAGGACGCCAGCAGCATTCACCATGTGAGGAATATATAGATACTTTTTACTCATCTTGTTTTCCGCCCTGCACCGCTCCAAGAATCTCAAATAGGGCCTGCCGCGCAGCATGTTGCCGCTCTGATTGAATCCACTCCCTCGCTTGATCAGGTTGCCGAAACTTGCCCGTTTCCGCGAATTTTTTCCAACTTTTCGCGAGCTCCAACGGATCCCCTGGCACTACAACATCGCCAGCTCCCAAGAACCGAATTAACGCTGGGAGTGCACCCTCCCCGACTGCAGTAACGTGAATTCCAGATGAAATAAGTTCATAGGTCTTCGAAGGAATAGCTAATCGCAACGGAAGCCAACCCTTTAGGTGAACCATCGCAGTGTCAGACCATTCGTAATGCATCCGGAGCTGGTCCGCCGGCGCCTGGTCATAAAACTCAATATCAACCTTGAGTTCCTCACCTAATTTCTTGAGTTGAGGCTTAGCTGCTCCGGCCCCTACGAACCTAAGTTGAATAGGGAAGCCCGAGTCGCTTGCGATGCGAGCCGCATGAAGGATATTTTCCAGATCCTGCGCACGTCCCATTGTCCCCGCATAGAGAACTCTAAGCGGACGAATAGCATTCTTATAACTATATTTTTTTATGTAATTAGTTCGAGGGGGAAATACGTTGCGAATGACTGCGGTTCGCGGGACTCTTTGAATACCAGCACATTTCTTCAGAAAATGCTGTCTATGCATTTCTGAAGTAAAAATCACGCCATCCGCCTTTACCAAGGTTCGGTTGACCAGACGTGACGTTACAAAACTCATTAATTGCAGAGGCCCGAGTCGGAGCACTCGTTCCCGGATTGATCGAGAGCCAACCGCATCATTCCAAGAATTGGAAAAAGCAAGCAGCTCTGGCCATGCATCTCTTAAGTCAATAACGTAAGGCAACTTAAAAAAACGAGATAGCGCGAAAACAACAAAAGCCGAGGGAAGGGCGGGAACCGTCGCGATAAGGATGTCTGGTTTTTCTTCCGCTCGACGAGTTACAGCACACGCTAGGAAAAGCGAATCCACAGCAACAAAGGCTTGATTTGCGATTCTCGCAGTCAACGAAGATGACGTTCGAAATCCCCGAGTCCTAAAAATACGCTCTCCGCTAGGGCCATGCTCATTAATTAAGTCTCTCGGCTGAAATAGCTCGCTGTAGAAGCTCTTGACTGAAGGCATAGATCGCCCTCCTGGAGTAACGACATCAAGCGCATGCCCTTGCTCGTTAAGGATATGAGAGAGCCAAGCCCAACGCCGTTGAGGCACCCCGTTGTCCGGCGTCCAGTACTGCGAAACCATCAATAGGTGCACAGGCCAGCTCCTTTTCATCAACCGAGAATCAAATCAGAAATAAATTTTACCGCCGGATAATATCAGTTCAAATATAGGATCGGTCAGAAATTGTGCGGCGCCGATCGCCTTCCCCGACTCTTCGCAAGGCGGGACAACGCTTTGTGTAAAAATATCCTACTACCTCGCGATTTGATCCCGACAGGGTAGTGGAATATAGTTATCTCCTGTCGGACGGACATCATCCGCTCACACAGTCCTCCATAGCTCAGTTGGCAGAGCATTCGACTGTTAATCGAAGGGTCACTGGTTCGAGCCCAGTTGGAGGAGCAAAGCTCCCGCTTAGTAACACTAGGCGGGATTATTTGCGTTTTGTCTATATTTCTTCAGGGCTTCATTTTTTAAACGCTGTGGTGCAAGTACTGCTTATACACAAGCGCCTTAAGCCCGAAGACAGCTAAGTAAGAGAACCAAGCGGGGATTCCTTGAAGCCACCGGACGGCAGTGTTGAGGAGAATCCTGGATTAGTTTGTCGTGGATTTTTCGTGTCTCCACCTGGCTGGCAACGTTTGATGGTCTGCGCGATATTGTCGGGCTAGACTGCCCTGCCAAGTTCTGAGTTGTTAGCCAGGTTTAAAAAATGCCCTCTGGATCTCGGCTTCAGGTCGATTTTTCTAGTTGAAGTCGGAAATATTTGGGCATTGGCAATCCATGCAGGAGGCACCGGTCCCGTGCGACTAACCGCTCTACACCATTGTCCACCGCGCTAGACCAGCTTCCCGACGTTTGCAGCACCACCCCGAGCACATCAAATGCGCCTTGAAGTCCGAAGACTGACGTGGGTCTTCCTAAGCTGGCTCGAGGGGTCCGGAAAAGTACTGTCAGCGTGTCTGAAGACGAGCCCTAATTCCAGATACGCCCTCTAGCTTCTATAGGCCTCTTTAACCGCCGTATCGGCGCCCCACGTGAACGTCTACGCCGCCGAAGAGGCTATAGCAATTGACGTTGATTTCTGGTGCGTCCACTGGCAGATCATTCGGATGGATGGCGCCGTTCTCTACCTTGAGGTCATGCCCGCCAAAAAGGCCAATGCCGCTGACGTGGACGCGGAAGCCTTCGGGAATATAGACATCGACGCCGCCAAAGACGCCCATCGCGTTGATGGTGGTAGTACGACTGTGCAAAGCAACACCCGTGAGATCAATGTCCACGCCGCCGAAAAGGGCGAGGGCTGTCAGGGAACGAGCTACTGCCCCACCGCTGACAGTGGACCCGCCGAAAATCCCCACCGCAAGAGAGCGGGTCTCCTGCACGCTCGGCTGCACCTGGCGGATGGCCTGCTCCACCTTGGCGATGGCTTTAGATTCTTGCTGGCCCGCATAGGCCTTTGTGATTTTTCGTTCCTGTCCAAAAAGGAGAACTTCCGGGTTCTCTACAAGGTCAACCAGCGGCTCAATGAGCTCAGCGCGGGTCGTTGCATCTACGCAGGCGGTCGAACGCTTCTCAAAATCATCGAGGTCAATCTGCCCTGCCGAAAGCGCATCCCCTAAGATGTCTGCAGCTTTCATGCGTTCTCGGTGGTTACAGCGGATATCCAGCGGTTTCATACCTTTAATATATCCGCTTTCTCCGGCAGGCGCGCGAGTTATTCCTTGCCTTGGGAGTCCTTAGAGGAACCTGCCTCCGGCAGAAAATCCTCTACGCGCTCGCCTACCCCGGTCAACTCTGCGATGGCCGCTACTGCGCGCTGGGCGCCCTTGCCGTCGCCATAGGGGTTGACGGCGTTGGCCATGGCTTGGAAAGCAGCGTCGTCGGAAAGCAAAAGCTTCGCTTCTGCCACAATGAGCTCGCGATTAGTGCCCACCAGCTTAACCGTGCCGGCAACAACGGCTTCAGGGCGCTCGGTGTTTTGGCGCATGACTAGCACCGGCTTACCCAGCGCCGGAGCCTCTTCTTGGACTCCGCCGGAGTCGGTCAGGATAATGGTGGCGCGGTTTTGCAGCTGGGTGAACTGGTCATACGGCAGCGGATCCGTGATGATGATATTTGGCAGGTGCTCGACCTCCGGCAGGACCGCCTGGCGCACCTTGGGGTTGAGGTGCAGCGGCAATGCGAAGTTAATCTCCGGATAGACTTCTGCCAGGTCCTTAACAGCACCACCAATTTCCTTCATCGCCTCAAGGTTCTCGCGGCGATGGGTAGTGACCACCACGAGACGCTTAACCGAATCTGCGGCCTCCTGCAAAGCGGGGTCCTCAAACTTGGTGTCCCAGGTTGCTGCTTCCAGCAAGGCGTCAATGACGGTATTACCGGTAATCACGATATCCTTGGAGCGCACGTTCTCGCGGCGCAGGTTCTCCATCGAGCCTTCGGTAGGCGCCAAGTGAAGCTCGGCCACTTGGCCAATAAGCTTGCGATTAGCTTCCTCCGGGAACGGCGAGTGGATATCGCCAGTACGCAATCCTGCTTCAAGGTGAACGATCTTGACCCCGCGATGGAAACCGGCAAGTGCTGCAGCCATAGCGGTAGAAGTATCGCCCTGGGAGATGATGACGTCCGGCTTTTCTTCTTCAATGATGGAGTCCAAACCAGCAATGGCGCGGGAGACAAGTTCGTTAAGCCCCTGTCCCTGTTTCATAAGCCCCAAATCGTGCTTCGGTTGGATGCCAAACATGGTGTTGACCTGCTCCAGCATCTCTTTATGCTGGCCGGTAGAGACCGGGATGGATTCAAAGCGCCCATCTTTATCCAGAGCCTTAATGACCGGTGCCACCTTGATAGCTTCCGGGCGGGTGCCGTAAATGGTCATGATCTTGGGCTTAGTCATTAATCTCTTCCTTTAGAGTGATGGAGATACTTCTTCATTGAACCATGTACGGGAGACCTGTACCCCCGCTCAGGTTTTAGGGCCGCTTAGGTTTTAGAACCTACTATCCGCTAACGCACACGCTGCCGTCTGGGGCTATGGTCACCTTGGCAGCCATGGCGCGGGCTATATCGAGGCGTTGCCACGAGCCTCCCTCTGCTTGCCAATCCAATGGATTGCCGGCTGGGCGCGCGGTCTGGCGGAGCACCTCAGCGCGCTGCTCCCAGGTCAGTTCTGGGTGGGACGCTGCTAGCAGCACTGGAGCGGCCTGCGGGACGACCATCGGGGCGTCGGTTCGGTAGCGCGGGGCAAAGTCATAGTCCATAAATGTGGAGTACTGTTCTACTGCATCCTCCGTGGACCGATAGTGGGTACCCTCTTCCCTATCTTGAGCCACCAGTTCTTCCACCGTCTTGCCGGTGCGCCACTTGATTTCTTGGCGCACTTCCATCGAGGCTTCCCATAGGGCATGGCGCATGCGCTTATCGTTGAGGCGGTCTGCCGCAGCAGCCTGGCCGGTCATACGCCCACCGATGACATCCAGTGGATAATGCACACCGAGGACCACCCGGTGGTTACCGGCCTCAGCGCCGCGCAGCATGAGCTGCGGACCTACCTCCGGCAGCATGAAGGACATCAGCGTGGTAATCCAGGTTGCCTGATTGGTATGGCCCGAAGGGAAGGCTGGCGAGGTGGGATAAAGATCTTTTGAGCCATCGTCATAACGCTTGATCGCCTGCGGCGCGCGCTGGTACGGGCGCTGATAGTTGAAGTAGTACTTCTCTGACATGGTGGAATTAGCTAGCCCGCCTGCACGAGCGGCGTACCCATTGCCTAGGAGGTACTCGGTTTTGGGCAGGCGGTGCTCGGCTAGAGAAGCACGGAAAGCATCGCCAAGATTTTTGCCCATGGCATCAGACACCGCGTTGAGCACGCTGGTGGAGCTGGCCTTGGCGTCGGATTGCGCACGCCGAATAAGGGCTTGGTCCCCTGCCGCGGCGTTATTTATGGCCACGGCCCTATCCATATTTTCCTGGCGGATCTCTGGCTGGGCCTTGATGTGATCAAAAAGTTGGACTACTTGCCAGTAGTTGCCGAATTGATAAGAGGAAACATCGGATTCAAAACCCGCAATATAGTCCGTGCTAAATGGTTCCGGAACCGGTGCGCCGGGATGCTGGACCGCAGGAGCGCCGGTGGTCTGCTGGGTAACAGGATCGCGCAGCTGCGGTACGGCTACGGGGAGGGCGGCGCTGGCAGCCGGTGCCAGCGTTATGGTCAGTCCGGTGGCCGCGCACAAGGCGAGTGCGCGAACCGCCGGGCGGAGATTATTCCGATAGTTCAACGTGGAAACCTTTAACTAGTAACGAATTCCCACGCATAATATCTAGCTAAAGTTACAACTAGGTGAACGTGACACTAAACCCGCGTGCACAAAGCTGTGGCGGTGACTAAGCCCTCCTGGCTCTATCTAGCAGTCCTTGGACCAGGTTGGAACTTCGTGCGTAGTGGCAGCCTCCGCGTGCTGGCTGCTCGATTCCGCAGAAATGCTCGCGGTAAATAGCGCGGCCAGCGCTACCGCTGAGGCCACCGCCGAATCCCTACGCGTATTAGTTTCCACCTCTTTAAGCTAGCGCGTATTCCCGGCAATGAAAAGAGCTTTTCTACAAAGTAGCTAGCTGCGCCCCTGAACGGTGCATAGCAGCGAGCGACGGGCCTTCGCGGTAGGCTGGTGGGGAACTTTTACACGTACTGGAATAAGGGGACACGCTAGATAATGATCCAATTCGTCTTCGGCGCCGCAGCAGGATACGTTTTTGGCACCAAAGCAGGCCGCAAGCGCTACCACCAGATCAAGGGCGCCTACGAGAAGGCCATCAACTCCCCCGTGACCAAGTCCGCCGTCACTTCTGCACGCAAGGCGGTGGCCAACCGCTTGGACCCAGAACCGCGCATGCGCGAGGTTCGCGATTTGTCTTCCAAACGCAAGGGCAAGGGCCGACTGCGCGGATCGCAGGTGGATAATGCGGACCGCATTTATGAGCCCGATGAGGACTAGGGCGGCAGCAAGCTAGCCTTTAGGCCTCTCCCCTCCCCTCGGAGCACACCTTGTTTGGGTTCGTGCCGAGGGGAGATTTTTATGCTTGGGGAGGCGTGCCGCGGAATGCGCGGTCATTGAGCTCGCGGCGGGCCTGCTCGAGGGCAACGAGGTCGGCGAAGAGCGAGTTATAGCTAGCCTCATCATCAGAGGGGCGCATGCGGCCGAGGCGGGCCTTGAGCTGGGCTATCTGATCGCCCACCACGGTTTCTTGCAGGCGGGAAAGGACGGAGTCGGCGTATTTTTCGGGGCCGACGTCGGTAGGCAAGATTGCTTCTACGGCAAGCTCGGAGACGAAATTGCGGCCGGTGAGATCCTGCATCTCGCCGGCAACGGCGGCAATCCATTCCACGGCCGACATGGACGCGCCCTGGGCGGCGCCGCCGGCGGTGGAAATTGCCTGGCGGACGAGGCGGTAGGCGTCGTTGGTATAGGCGTCGGCAGTAATGCCATCAAAGTACGAGCCTGCTACCTGCGGCATCTGCAAGGCCAATTTGAGGGCCTCGCGCTGTGGCCACAGGTGGGTTTCCTTGGGGCTCGGCGGATGGATCATCGGCACGTCCTGCTGCGCCGGCTGCTGCTTCGCGTTATCGAAGCGGCGGATGGTGGGCTTTTCAGCCTTTTTGGGCTTACGTGCTTCCGCGCGGACCTGCTGGAGGACCTCCTCCGGATTGGCCCAGCCCACCCAACCGGCAAGGCGGCGGGCATATTCGCGCTGCAAGGGCTGATCGCGGATCTGCGCGACCACGGGGACTGCGCGGCGCAGGGCCTGCAGGCGGCCCTCCGCAGTATCGATGCGGTACTCCGCGATGACGGATTGAATGACGAACTCGAACATGGGGATGCGGTCCGCGATGAGCTCGCGCACGGCGGCGTCGCCCTTCTGCAGGCGCAGATCGCACGGGTCCATGCCGTCAGGCGCCACGGAGACAAAGGACTGGCCGGTGAATTTCTGCTCGCCATCAAAAGCGCGCATGGCGGCCTTCTGCCCTGCCTCATCGCCGTCGAAGGTATAGATGAGCTCGCCGTTGAAGTAGGAATCATCCAGCATCAGCCGGCGCAGCACTTGGAGGTGCTCGCCGCCAAAGGCGGTGCCACACGATGCCACTGCGGTTTTCACGCCGGCGGCGTACATGGCCATGACGTCCGTATATCCCTCTACCACCACGGCCTGGTGGTTATCGGCGATATTCCGCTTGGCCAGATCGAGACCGAAGAGCACCTTGGACTTGTGATAGAGCATGGTCTCGGGGGTGTTCATGTACTTGCCGAGCTTGTCGTCGTCGAAAAGCTTGCGGGCACCAAAGCCAATCACGTTGCCAGATAGGTCCTTGATGGGCCACAGCAGGCGGCGGTGGAAGCGGTCAATGGGGCCGCGCTTGCCCATCTTGGAAATGCCGGCCGCCTCCAGTTCCTCGAAAGAAAAGCCCAAGCGCAGCAGGTGCTTGGTAGCGGTATCCCAGCCCTCTGGCGCATAGCCGCACTCAAAGTCATAGATGACCTCTCGGGAAAAGCCGCGATCCAGCAGAAAATCGCGCGCGGTAGCCGCCTGCGGCGTCTCCAATTGCTGACGGTAGAACTCGTGCGCAGCCTTATTCGCAGCGATGAGGCGCTGGCGGGTACCAGGCTTTTCGTTGCGCGCTCCCGTGGAACCGCCCTGGTAGTTGATGTGGTAGCCAATCTTTTGCGCTACCGCTTCCACCGCTTCCGGGAAGGAGACCTGCTCCATTTCCATCAGGAAGCTAAAGACATCGCCGCCCTTGCCGGTGGAAAAGCAGTGATAGTAACCGCGCTGCGGGCGCACGTGGAAGGACGGGGTCTTTTCATCCTTGAAGGGGCTCAGCCCCTTGAGCGAATCGTGTCCGGCGGGTTTGAGCTGAACGTACTCGCCCACGATTTCTTCTAAAGGCGCGCGTTCACGGATAGCTTGGATGTCGCTGTCCGGAATTCTGCCTTTTGCCATGCGTACAGACTACCCCGCGCGCGGTGGGAATGTTCAAATGGTTGGGCCAGGATGGTGACGTTGGGTGGGGTTCATGTTTTCGGCTGGTTTTACCCTCTCCTGGGGTAGATTCCGGCGGGCTTTACCTACCCCCGTGACGGGGGAATTTTTGGCCTTGTTGGGAGCGTCGGCCGATTTCGGTTTTCACCGCCGCACCTGCAAGAATAAGGGCATGCCCAAGTCCCAAGCGTCCAAGAAATCGCTCCCAGTAGCCCTCGGTGGCCTTGTGCTTGCCGTCGTTGCAGGCTACTTCGGCTTCGACCTCGGCGGCAATGATGATTCCTCTGCTTCTTCCGCCTCCTCTCCGTCCGAGTCCGCAGGAGGCGCTAAGACTGGCGACGCCGATACTTGCGAGATGTCTTCCCTCCCCGCCGAAGCGAACGACACCAAGGACGATATCTTGGCCGGTGGACCCTATGACTACCCGGATAATGACAACGCCCGCTTTGGCAACTACGAGGGCCGCCTACCTCAGCAGGACAAGAATTACTACCGCGAATACACGGTAGAAACCCCGGGTAGTAAGAACCGCGGCGCCCGCCGCATCATCACCGGCGGCGGCAGCGAGACCGACCCGGACGTGTGGTACTACACCGATGACCACTATGAAAGCTTCTGTTCTATCCCAGACGCGGAGGAGTAATCATGCAACGCATCCTCATTACTGAGCACATCCGCACCCGCGCGGACTTCTTCAACGCGCTTGGCCGCACTCGCGGCTGCGAGGACTGCGGCCCCCGCAATCTCGATGACCTCGCGGACTTCCTACGCGAGCAGCGCACCACCGTCATCATCGCCTCCGACATGGAAATCGCGGACGCGGAGTTGGAGGGCGTTGCCACTGTTTTGGAGGATCAGGGCGTTAAGTTAGTGCGCTAGCCTCTTTCGTAAAATCTGCGATTGTGATGGACCATCTATTAAAGGCCGAACCAAGGATGTGGATCCTCGGTTCGGCCTTTTCATGCTCACGTATCGCAGGGCTCTACGGTTCAAGCACTGACGAAGTTGCTGTGCGAATTAGAGTCCGAAGGCGCGTTTTAGCTTCTGGATGGTCTCTGGGGCGAAGTAGTTCAGCAAGCCCGCGATAATCCCGGTAGCACCCGCGGCACCGATGAGGGCACCAAAGATGGCAGGGAGCACGCGGTGGGAGCTTCCCTGGTTCGAGCTGGAGCTGCTCGAGGAGGATTCAGAGCTGGAGCTACTGCCCGTGTTGTGGTTGCCGTCGGTGGCGGTAACTTCAACCACTCGAGAAGCAAGAGCTTGGTTTCCAGCAGAGTCCGTGACTGCGTAGGTCACCGAATAGGTGCCTGGCTTGGAGGTATCCACGCTGCCGATAACCTTCACCTTGTCGGTGAGATCTCCATCTTCTTTGTCCTTGGCGCTCACGCCCTTGGTGAGATCAGCCTCTGCGCCCTGGGAGATGGTGAGCTTCTCGCTGGGGACGATAAGTTCAGGAGCCGCGTTATCCGCAGTATTCTCCTGCGCGGTGAAGACGCCGAACTGACGGACGATGCCGCGCTTGTTGGTGTCATTAGAAGAGGCGTCGGCAGTCGTAGCATACCAGCCGTAGGTCTGACCGGCCTTCAGATCCTTGTAGACCGTGCTCGTAGGCCAGCCGGACTTAGCGGTGTCCTTACCAATTTCCTTGCCGGTATCGGTCAGCGCAGCCATGGAGTTGGTCTGGAAGTCGGTCTTGCGAGTCTTGAACTGAATCGGCACACGGAATTCATCTTCATGGCCGTTATAGCGCTGGCGGTCGTCGTACTCGGTAGCGTTATGATCATCGAGCAACGGCGAATAAGTATCCACCACCATCTCGTTGTTCTTTAGGTCAAACTGCAGCAGGCGTAGGTAGCTGGAACCGAAGCGGAGACCGGTATCACCGTCGTACTTTCCTACCTCGGTCAGACCCATTTCATCGGAACCAACTTCGTAGAACTGGTAATCCGCCAATAGCTCGGTCACGTGATTATTGGTATGGCCTACATCCTTGCGGGTGACAATGGATACGCCGTGCTCGTGGCCAGCCAGGACCAACGCAACGTTCGGGTTCTTCTTGATCACATTGTCATAGACCATTACGCCATCGTGAGAGAAGTCGGAGTTGCGTCCGTCGGGGCTGTTTGATGGCTTGAGGTAAGCGTGAGTGAGAACGATGGCATTGCGGTCTGGATACTGCTTGAGCACCTTATCGGCCCAGGCTGCCTCTTCTTCGGTGACGTCATAGCCCAAGTGCAGGGCGATGAAATCCATTCCGTTGGTGGTAAAGAGGTCGTAGTGGTTATCGTTGTTGCCCTCAGAATACGGGTGGTACGAAGCATCCTCCTTGGCCCAATTTCCCTTGCCCTGTTGTGCCTCGTAGCGCTCTGGACCGAAGTACTCGTTGTACAGGTTGCCCGCGCCAACTTCTTCACCGCTGATGTTGTCGTGGTTGCCCGGTAGTACGCCATTGACCACGCCTGCATCTTCCAAGTTCTTCTGAGCCTTGGACGCAACCTCGAATTCCTTCTTGGCATTGGCACGGTCCGAGCCCGCTACACGCCAATTCTCAATGAGGTCACCGGTGTGTGCAGAGTAAGCGATCTTGCGCTTTTCAGCGTTGTCAGCAATCCACTTGGTAGCGGAGGTATAGCCTTCCTCCCACTTCTTGCGTTCCTCGGCAGTGGCCTTCTCTACCGCACCTTCGGAGAGGTACTGCGTATCGGTGTGGTGCGCGATGGCGAAGTCATAATCGTTAGCATCTGCGAATTCCTCGTTGACCGGCTCATTGAGATCATCGGCAAAGACGTCATAGCCCACCACCATGGTGTGGATAGTATCGCCATCCACAAAATCGCTATTGACCTGCGCGCTCAGGCTTACCTGATCCTCGGATACACCGCGAGACTCCGCGAGCTTTTCCCACGTAGAGGTCTTGGTATTCCACGCCATGAGGCGAACGGCGCGCTTGGGATCCACCGCACCGGACCAGGCAAGGTCGTGGGTGTCCTTATCTGCGTCCTTGAGAGACAGGTCAAAGCGTTGGAATGGCATGTTCTCGGTAGAAGCGGACTTCTGTGCCTCTTCGTTGGACGGATTCAAAGACTTCTCAAAGTCCTCGCCATCCTGGTATTCAAAATCCAGCTCTTCCGGGATTTCATTAATGGTTCCTTGAAAGCCCTTCTCCGCTACGCTGACATCTGCTTCAGTAAAGGTGGTTTCCACGTCCCCGCCGCTCGGGTTTTCCGCGCGAGCGGAAATAGTAACGCCGTTTCCGGTAGGAGTGGAATCAGTTCCGGCAGCGCCCGGCAGATTGCCGGAAGTGAAATCGATGGACTGCGAGATTTGGTTGCCAAATACATCGTGTCCTTCAACCTCGATGACGTGGTTGCCTTCCTTCAGGCCGGTGCCGATCTCCTGGCCGCGTTCAATTTCCTCACCATCCAGGGTGTAGGTGAGCTCGCGAGAGATGAGAGCTTCATCATTTACCTCGACGTCGAAGGTCACCGGACTGGTCAGGTGGTCACCGGCACTTGGGGTGGAGCTGGTGATTTCCGCCTTCTTGTCCGTGCTCAGGTTTGAGTCCTCATACAGCGCCGTCACGTCTTGCGCACTGAGCGGATCGGAGAAGACGCGTGCTTCACTAACCGCTACGTCCGAATAGAACTGGGCACTATTATTTGGACCGGAATCAGCGCCAATCATCACTGCGGTGGAATTGCTCTTAGGCTTTTTGATCTCACCGGTGGCACCGGTGTTTTCGGCGACCTTCTCGCCGTTGACATAGAGCTCATTCTTGGTGCCATCAAAAACGCCGACCGCGTGGTACCACTGGCCCGGCTCCATTTTCTGTTGGGCCTTCTTATAACCGCCGTTGGCATTAACGGTAAAGGTCAGCTGGTCACCATAGATGACCATGGCCCAACCGCCGGCTTCTTTATTAGCGCACAGGCTCTTTTCGTTGCCGTCAAAATCGCCGTCATAGCGGAAGACGCACTCCACGGTGAAGCCGTCTTTTACCTGGTCAAACTTATCTCCGATATCAAAGCCGACAGCATCCTTGCGGCCGTCGAACTGAGCGACAGGGCGCTCAAGCACGCTGTCTTGTTCCACCGAGGGCTCGCCGATGGTTAGCGGCTCGGTTTCGGAGGCGGAGTTGGTGATGGCCCCATTGTCTAGGGCCATATCGAAGATATCTGCTTGAGGCAGGGACTGAGCAGAAGCGAATGCGGGAGCCACCAGGCTCGAACCGGCCAAGCTGATGGAGGTGATCAGAGCGGCCTTATAAAAACGTCGTTGAGACACGAGAATTCCTTGATACTTAGTAAATGGGAGAGAGTTCGCGTCCAGTCATAATGGAAGCGAATGGGACTAAGAGTAGGCCGACTGATTTACGTAAAGTTGTCGGAATAGTTACGCCAAAATGAACGCGATTCAAATGTTTTGGCTAGGAATTATTTCCCTTCCTCTTTCCAAGTTAGGTCACGTCCAAATACAGAGAAAAGGGAAAAGCAGAACATTCAGGCTTAACGAGCTACGCATTGTTTAGGTCATAGAAATTTGCCTGAGCTGAAACGGTGGCTCTCCAGTACGATCCTTCAAGCGCGATAGGACACTGTGAGCCTCGCAGGCCTAGGACAATCCAAGCTTGTTCTAGCTCAAAAACCCAGACAGCTCCGCGCTCCGCCGGGCTAAACGCTCCAGGCGGGACTCGGTCATGGAGGCGATCTGGTCGATGATGGCACGGTCGCGGGCGGCGTCGGTATCGGCTTGTTCCCACCACAGGCGGAAGGTGGCATCGAGGGAGCCGGGGGCGCCGCCAACGAGGTAGTCGTAGACGCGGTAGATGCGCTCGCGCTGGCGGTCTTGGCGTGCGAGGTGGGCGGGCTCGTCCATGACGTAGAGGACGGCGATGGTTTTCAGCAGTTTAACCTCGGCTTCGGCTTGCTTGGGTACAACGAGGTCGCCATGCATGCGGCCAAGGCAATTGGAGGCGATGAGATCGGCATTGGCCTCGCTGGTGGCGCCAACGGTCGCGCCCACGTAGCGGCCGACGAGCTCCGAGGTCATCTTCTTCAGGTTGGCGTAGTCGCGCAAGGAATAGTCAAAGTCACCGATGGCGTTGATGACGCTTAAGTTGCGCAGGCTATCGGCCGCTTCCAGCAGCTCGTCGGCGGTGCCGCCAAAGGCCTTAGCGCCCTTTTCTGCCAGCTGGGCTAGCTCCACCAAGTCCCAGAGCACGTTCAAAGAGATTCGCCGGGAGATGATGCCATCTTCCACGTCGTGCACGGAGTAGGCGATGTCATCGGACCAGTCCATGACCTGGGCCTCAATGCACTTGCGGTTATCGGCATGGCCCTCGCGCAGCCAGTCCAACAGGTGCGCGTCTTCGTCGTAGGCGCCGTACTTGCGGTTGGTGGTGCCATCCGGGTTGGTCTTGGTCCACGGATATTTGCAGGCGCCGTCGAGGGCCGCGCGGGTGAGGTTGAGGCCAAAGCTTTGGGGTTCGCCGCGGGCATCGTCCACGATGACTTTGGGCTCCAAGCGGGTGAGGATACGCAGGGTTTGGGCGTTGCCCTCGAAGCCGTTGAGGGCGACCTCATTGAGCGCGTTCTCGCCATTGTGGCCATAGGGCGGGTGGCCGATGTCATGGGTCAGGCCGGCCATATCGCAGAGATCTGGATCGAGGCCGAGCCCGGAGCCGATGCTGCGCGCGATTTGGCCGACTTCCAGGGAGTGGGTCAGCCGGGTGCGCGGGGTATCGCCGTCGCGCGGGCCGACGACCTGCGTTTTATCCGCTAGTCGGCGCAGCGCCGCCGAGTGCAGCACGCGGGCTCGGTCGCGGGCGAAGACCCCGCGGTGTTCCTCCACATTGTGGAAGGCTGAGCCCTTCGGCTTTTCATCGGCCAGGCGGGCAAAGTCGGCGGCGGAATAAGAATAGGACACGGCCTCAAGTTTATTCCGCGAACAGGCCTTTTGGGTGAGCAACGTGGCCTAAGCGCGGTCGTCTTCCCGCTGAATCGTCTCATGCCGCAGCTTCTGATTGGGCCGCAGCACTTGCTCCACGCGGTAGAAACCATTGCGCAGCGCCGCGGCACCGCGAGCGGGAAGCAGGCCGGCCACCAGCGCGTAGGCTACGCCACCGGTTTCGTGGGCAAGGTAGCGCCACCAGGGCTTAGAAAAGCGCGCGGCCGGGTAGTACGGCGTGCCGGAGACGGTGGCCGTGATGCCCTCTTGGCGGGCGATGAGGGCGGTGCGAAGGCGGTGGAGGGGATCGGTGATGATGGTGGCGTCGGAAAGCGCGAAGGCTTCCTTGACCGCGCTGAGGGAGCTGCGGGTATCCATGTCCTCCTCCACCGCGTGCACGGTCAGGTGCGGGAAGTGCTCGCGCAGGTAGGTGCGGCCGACGCCGGCCTCAGTAAACCGATCCCCGGGCAGTCTGCCGCCCACGGTGATGACCTCCAGCCCCTCGGCGGTGGCGAGCTCACCGGCGTGGCGCAGGCGGCCGGCCAGGATGCGGGAGGGGCGGCCATCGTATTGGGCGGTTCCTAAAACAATTGCGTACTTCACTGCCCCACCACACTACCTGCCGGAGGGCTAAGTTAAGCCGGTAAAGTGGTGGGCATGAATTTGAGTGCACGTTTGGGCCGCGCGGCCATTGCCGCTTTCATTTTAGGCTGCACCTCCGTCGGTGCGGGGTCTGCCTTCGCCGCCGAGACCACCACGGTGGCGCAGGGCACTGCCACCCTTCAGGACAAGGTCACCGATGAGGCCGGCGTGCTCAGCGCGGAGGAAAAGAGCCAGCTGGAGCAGAAGATTACCCAGCTGCAAAAGGACGAGCACTTGACGCTCTTTGTCTATATCACCGATGAGCTGGGCACGGATCCGGAGAGTTTTGCCGGCCAGGCGGTCAAGGACAAGGGTCCGAATTCCGCGGTCTATGCGCTATCCATCAATGACCGAAAGATGGGCGTGCAGACCGGCAAGGACTGGCCGCAGGGCCGGCTGGACCAGATGTATGACGCCGCCTATGACAAGCTGGCCAGCGATGAATACGGTGCTTCGGCCGTCGCGCTTGCCGACGCCGCCCTGGGCAACTCCGCTTCCACTAACTCCGCCTCCGATTCCTCTGGCCTGGCGTGGCTGGGCGGTGGCGCGGCCGCCATCGTCGCCGCAGGTGGCGGAATCATGTACTACTCGCGCCGCAGTACCAAGAAGAATAACGCGCAGACGCTGGAGTCTGCCCGCGAGATTGCCCCGGGCGATACCGATCAGCTGGGCCGCCTGCCGCTGGAGACTTTGGACCAGCTGGCCCAGGAGGAGTTGGTCTCTACCGATGAGTCCATCCGCCGCGGCAAGGAGGAGCTCAATATCGCGCTTTCCGAGTTCGGCCCAGAGCGCGTGCGCCCATTTACCAAGGCGATGAACCACTCCACCTCTACCCTGCAAAAGGCCTTCCACCTGCGTCAGCGCTTGGATGATGCCGTGCCGGAGTCCCCGGCCGAGCGGCGCCAGATGCTGGTAGAAATCGTCTCCTCCTGCGGCCAGGCCGATGATGCCCTCGATGCACAGGCCGAGGAGTTTGCCAAGATGCGCGATCTGCTCATCCACTCCGATGAAAAGCTAGATGAGCTCACCCAGCGCACCGTGGGCCTGCGCGCCCGCCTGCCGGAAGCCGAGTCCACGCTGACCGGCCTGAAGTCCAACTATGACGAGCACGTGCTCTCCTCCATTGCCGATAATCCCGAGCTTGCCGCCGCTTCCCTCGATGAGGCCGAAAAGTTGCTAGACAAGGCCCGGAAGGTCCAAGAGCAGCCGGCCGGCCAACAAGGCCCGCTCGTGGGACTTATTCGCGATATCGAGCACGCCTGCGAAATGACGGACCGCCTCATTTCCGGCGTGGAAAACGCCGAGGAGAATATCGCCACCGCCCGTAGCAACCTCGAGGGGCTTATCGCCGAGGTAGAAGGCGAGATCGACGAGGCTCGCGAACTCGAGCGCCAAGGCAAGGCCCAGGGAACCACCGCGGATTGGGACAAGCTCGAGGATCTGATCGGCCGCGCCGGCACCGCCGTCAACGAGACCAAGACCCACGGCCAGCAGGATCCGCTAGGCCAGCACACCGCGCTGACCTCTATCGATACCCAACTAGATGAAGCGCTCGACCGCGTGCGGGAAAAGACCTCCACGCACGCGCGCCAGCTGGATCTCTTCCGCCAGCAGATTTCCGTAGCGGAATCCAATATTCAGGCTGCAGAAGACCTCATTTCCTCCCGCGGGCGCATCATCGGCTCGGGCGCACGCACTGCGCTTGCCGACGCCAAACGCCTCCACGCCCAAGCCCTCCACACCGAGCGCAGCGACATCCGCGCCGCGCTGCAGTCCTCCCGCGAGGCGGTGGCCGCCGCCCAGGCGGCGCTGCAACGCGCCAAGGATGACATCGACGAGCACCGTCGCCGCCAGCAGCGCCAGCAGATGGGCAACGCCGCCGGCAATGTCGTGACCGGTATGGTCCTTGGCCAAATGCTCGGCGGCGGCCGCGGCTTCGGCGGTGGTTTCGGAGGCGGCGGTTTCGGTGGAGGCAGCTTTGGCGGCGGGGACTTCGGCGGTGGCGGCGGAGGCGGCTTCCGCGGCGGCTCCTTCTAGCACCCGCCGAATCAGCGCGCGGGTGGCCTGGCTCCCGGCTCTCCCCGACGCAGGGCTAGGTGCGCAGGGTGCGCGGGGTGGCGTCGAGAAGCAAGCAGGCGTAGCTCAAGAAAATGGCGTCGAGCTCCGGCAGCTCGCCCACGCTCACGCGCAGACCATCGCCGGCCGGCGCGGTGCTGGCAACCTCGGCGCCCGTGCCGCGGGCCACGATGCGGCGCTCGCGGCGGAAGGGGTTGCGGCGCTCGAGAAGGTACTCGCGGTCAGCGCAGGTCGCGCGCAGGCGGTTGACGGTAATCCCGGCCTGGGTGACCGAGAAATCCTCGCCCACGGCGGTCTGCGCGCGCAGGAAGAACCGCGGAGAGGAAGAATCCAGCGAGGATTCTACTGCGAGGCGCTCGCCGGCCGCGGTGGCAAGCACGCCGTCGCGCACGGAGGCAAGCTCGTGCCCCTCGGCGTTGGTGAGAGCGCCCGCGCGCCAGGTCCACTGGATAGGCATTAGAGGACGAATAGCGCGACGAGGGCGACGATGGATGCCAGGACCAAGGTGATGATCCAGGCCCAGGCCTTGCCTTGGGTATTGGCATCCAGGATGACTCGGGTAAACCAGCTCAGGCCGGCGATTTCCGCGGCGGTCAGGCCCTCGGCATCGTGCTCGAATTCGAGGATGGCCTTGCGCACGCCGGAATTGCGGGCGGTAAACTGCCCTACCTTTTCATCATCGACGTCATCGATGATCCAGTCGCCGCTGTTTTCATTGATGAAGGTAAACGTTCGGCCGTTGAGCGATGCCTCTAGACGCTTGTCGCGGCCGGGGCGGCCGGCGAGGCGGTAAATGGCGCCGTCGGCAAGCGTGGCAGAGGCGCCAAGGTCACTGACCTCGGTGCGCCAGAAGTGGCCGTCCACCTCCGCGGAATGCTCCGAGAATACGCCCAGCTGCTCCGGGCCTTCCTCGGCCAAGAGCACGGGCTTTGCGCGGTCGGAGCGATCCCAGCTGGTGTAATGCATTACTAGCACCCAATCAGGCGGGCAGCGAGGTAAGCCTCGAGGTCATCGAGCTTCACGCGCTCCTGCTCCATGGTGTCGCGCTCGCGCACGGTTACGGCATCGTCTTCGAGGGTGTCGAAGTCGAAGGTAACGCAGAACGGGGTGCCGATCTCATCCTGGCGGCGGTAGCGGCGGCCGATGGCGCCGGAGACGTCAAAGTCCACGTTCCAGTAAGCGCGCAGCTTATCGGCCAGCTTGCGGGCCGGCTCGGAGAGCTCTTCCTTCTTGGACAGCGGCAGTACGGCCACCTTGATCGGTGCCAAGCGGCGGTCCAGGCGCAGGACCACGCGCTTATCGGTACCGCCCTTGGCATTCGGGGCCTCTTCCTCATCGTAGGCATCCACCAAGAAGGCCATCATGGAACGGCCCAGGCCAGCGGCCGGCTCGATGACGTAGGGGATCCAGCGCTCGTCATTGGCCTGGTCGTAGTAGGACAGGTCCTCGCCCGAGCCCTTGGCGTGAACGGACAGGTCATAGTCCGTACGGTTGGCCACGCCTTCCAGCTCGCCCCACTTAGAGCCCTTGAAGCCAAAGGCGTACTCCACGTCCACGGTGCGCTTGGAGTAGTGGGAGAGCTTTTCCTTCGGGTGCTCGTACAGGCGCAGGTTTTCTTCCTTGATGCCTAGGTCCACGTACCAGTTGTAGCGGTCATCAATCCAATACTGGTGCCACTCTTCGTCCTCGCCTGGCTTAACGAAGAACTCCATCTCCATCTGCTCGAACTCGCGGGTGCGGAAGATGAAGTTGCCCGGGGTGATCTCGTTGCGGAAGGACTTGCCGATGTTCGCGATGCCAAACGGCGGCTTCATGCGCGAAGAGGTCATCACATTCTTGAAGTTGACGAAGATACCCTGTGCGGTCTCCGGGCGCAGGTAGTGCAGGCCCTGCTCATCATCGACTGGCCCCAGGAAAGTCTTGAGCAGGCCGGAGAAGGCCTTCGGTTCGGTCCAGTCACCCGGCTGGCCGGTTTCTGGATCGTTGATGTCTGCCAGGCCGTTTTCTGGCTCGTGGCCATGCTTTTCCTCATAGGCCTCAATGAGGTCGTCGGCACGGTAGCGCTTGCCGGTGTGGCGGGATTCCACCAGCGGGTCAGAAAAGACCTCAACGTGACCGGAGGATACCCAGACCTGACGCGGCTGGATGACGGAGGTATCTACGCCCACGACGTCTGCGCGGGACTGAACCATGTGGCGCCACCACTGGCGCTTGATGTTTTCCTTGAGCTCTACACCAAGAGGGCCGTAGTCCCACGCGGAGCGGGAACCGCCGTAAATTTCACCTGCCTGGTAGACCAAGCCGCGGCGCTTACACAGGTTTACAACGGTATCGATGACGGATGCCATTAGTTTTCGGACTCCTCTGGTAGGGGACAGTCTTGACAATCTCGTTCAGTCTAACCCGAAGCACTTCCCGGCGGTGGGATTGGGGCATGAATTTAATCTGAAATAAATACAACGTATTGCACGTATCGGGTAATATAAGGGTGACCGACAGGTAATAGGTATTTAATTGAAGGTGACATTCCCTATGACGACCACTTACAAGGCCCCAAATACTTCTGCGGCTGCCGGCGTGATCGCTGCCCTCGATTCGCCCCTACGCATCGCCATCATTTCCCGTTTGGCCGAGCGCGATCACTTTGTCCATGAGCTGGTCAAGGCCACCGGCAAGTCCCAGCCCCTTATCAGCCAGCACCTGCGCGTGCTCAAGCAGGCAGGCATCGTGGACTCCGAGCGCAGCGGCCGCGAGGTAACCTACTCGCTCATTGCGCCGCAGGTTTTGGACCTGCTTGCCGACGCCGCCAGGATCGCCTCCTAGCCCACCCCTCTTCCGTGCATATAAAGCCGCCTGAGCATGCAGTTGTTGAAAAAGAATTGATAATATTGCGATCATGGCTTTACACGACAGTATTCCCAAACTAGGCGCGCGCAATACCAAGCAGCGCACCGCAGTCGTCGAGGTGCTCCGGGAAATGGAGAAATTCTCCTCTGCTAAGGAGATCTACCACGAGCTTCAAGAGCGCGAGGAGAAGGTGGGCCTGACCACCGTGTACCGTACCCTGCAGTCCCTGACCGACATCGATGCAGTGGACGCACTCCACATGCCCAATGGCGAAACCCTCTACCGCCATTGCGAGACGGACGCCCATCACCACCACTTGGTATGCACTAAGTGTGGCCGCACCGAGGAGATCGACGGCGGCCCCATTGAAAAGTGGGCCACCTCCGTAGCGAAGGACTATGGCTTCGAGCTCACCGGCCACGATGCCGAGGTCTTTGGCATCTGCAGCGACTGCGCCGCTTCCGCCTAAACGGCCACCCGCCGCCCCCTCCCCTAACCTCAGCCTCCGACTTCCGGAGCCTGAGGTTTTATTTGTGGTGCGCGCTACTTTTTAACGCCACCGAAGCGGCGGTCGCGCCGCGCGTACTCCTCAATGGCAGCGAAGAGATCCTCCGGGGTGAAATCCGGGAAGAGCTTATCCTGGTAAATCATCTCCGCATAAGCCGACTGCCACAGTAGGAAATTGGAGGTGCGCTTCTCCCCGGACGGGCGCAGGAAGAGATCCACATCCGGCATGTCCGGATCATAGAGATGCTGCGCGATGGTTTCTTCCTTAATATCGCGCGGGTTGAGCTCGCCGGCTGCAACCTGCTTGGCGATGTCCCGAAAACCATCCACCAGTTCTGCCCTACCGCCGTAGTTGACGCACATGGCCAAGGTCATCTTGGTATTGTCCTTGGTCAGCTCCTGGGCAGCCTCGAGCTCCTTAATCACTGAGCGCCACAGGCGCGGGCGGCGGCCGGCCCACACTACGCGCACACCGCGCTCATTGAGCCACTCGCGCTGGCGGCGCAGCACGTCGCGGTTAAAGCCCATAAGGAAGCGGACCTCCTCTGGGCTGCGGCGCCAATTCTCCGTGGAGAAGGCATAGGCCGAAAGATAAGGAACGCCGGCGGCAAGGCAGGCATCGACGACGTCAAGAAGCACGGCTTCGCCGCGCCTATGTCCCTCGGTGCGCTTCATGCCTTTTTCTTGGGCCCAGCGGCCATTGCCATCCATGACCAGCGCAATATGGCGCGGCAGGAACTCGTCCGGGATATTCGGCGGGGTCAAAGTGCGGTTCGGGTCTGGCGTAATCACGGGCTATATTCTACTGCTCCATTATCTGCAATGCGGAAACATTGCGCTCCATGTGCCACTGCAGGTGCGCCCGCGCTAGGCGGTGCCCCTCCTGTTTTTGCGCATTCGTTGGATTCGTCGGGTAGTTATGCGCTAAAAGCCACAGGTGATGCAGGGTTTCCGGGTCTACCTCCGCGGCACCCGGCGGCCGGCATTCGTGGCACGCCGCCCCGCCAACCGCCGGGTGAAAGGCGTGGTGCGGGCCGGGCCTGTTGCACTGGGCACAGTTGAAAAGGCTCGGCGCCCAACCAGCATGCGCCATCGCCTGCAATAAGAAGGTATCCAGCGCCATCGTTGGGTGCGCCGTCTGCAACTGCGCAAAGGTAGCGATAACGGATTCGTAGAGGTAGGGGTCATGGGCGGCGTCGGCAAAAGCAAGGCGCTCTGCTGACTCCAGCACCGCGCAGGCTGCCGTGTAGCGCTCATAGTCCTCAATGAGGCGCGCGCCAAAGTAATCCACCGTATCCGCTTGGGAAATGGTGGCTAGATTTTTGCCCACATATAGCTGCACATCGAGGTTGACGAAGAGCTGCAGGCGCGAGCCAAAGCGGGACTTTGCCCGGCGCACGCCCTTGGCCACAGCGCGCACGAGGCCATGATCGCGGGTTAGGAGGACGATGACGCGGTCGGCCTCACCAAAGTCATAGGTGCGGATGACCACTGCGCGGTCACGATAGTTCTCGCGCATAGTGGCTTAAAACCCGAGCCTGCCCAGCGACTTCGGGTCAGACTGCCAATTTTTCAACACCTTGATGCGCAAGTCCAAGTACACGTTTTGGCCCAGCAGCTTAATAATCTCCTTGCGGGCGTTGCCCACAATGCGACGGAAACGCAGGCCATCCTTGCCCTCAATAATGCGCTTTTGGCCGGGGCGTTCCAAGTACAGAATGGCGTGGATATCCAGCACGCCCTCGCGGGTGCGCGACGGCAGCATCTCATCAACCTGCACCGCCACCGAATGTGGCAGCTCCGCCTTCAAGCCGGACAGGGCGGCTTCACGAATGAGTTCCTCGATGCGCTTTTCCTGGCCCTCATCGGTGATGTGATCATCCGGGTAGAACTTCGGGCCTTCTGGCAGGTGGTCCACGATGACCTGCACCAGCTCATCCAGTTGCACGCCCTCCTTGGAGGACACCGGTATGACTACCGCATTCGGGTCATCCTGGGTAAGCAGTTCGTGCAAGGCCAGAAGCTGGGCGCCTACCTGGTCCTTGCTGGCCTTATCCAGCTTGGTGACGATGCCGATGATCGGGGTCTTTGGCGCGATGCTGCGCACGTTTTCCAGGATCCAGCGGTCACCCGGGCCAATCTTTTCATCGGCCGGGATAGTCAGGCCGATAACATCCACATCGGCATAGGTATCTTTCACTACCTCGTTGAGGCGCTCACCCAAGAGGGTGCGCGGGCGGTGCAGGCCCGGCGTATCCACGACGATGACCTGGGCATCATCGCGGTGCACCAAGCCGCGAATGGTGTGGCGGGTGGTCTCCGGCTGATCAGCGGTAATCGCAATCTTTTGCCCCACCAGGGCATTGGTCAGCGTGGACTTGCCGGTATTCGGGCGCCCGACAAAGGATACGAAGCCCGAGCGGAAACCCTCCGGGGTATCGGTGTATTGCGAATAATCAAGCGGGGCTGCCGTATTCTCGGCGCCTTCCGGAACGGCATCATCGGGGTCTTCTGGCAGGCCCTCGAATGCCGCCTCAAACTGTGCATCAAAATCAGAACTCATTACCCGCAATAATAGCCCACAGAGTCCAGATCTCCGATAAGTTCACAGCCAATTCGCACCGGTGACCCGGCAAAGGGCTAATCTATGGAGAAACCTCTTCTCTCCAGCACACATCGTGCTTACTCTCCGAAAGGTCCCTTCATGCCCCGCAAGTCCCCTGCCCTATTTTTGGGCGCTGCACTTACTCTCTTCCTCTCCGCATGCTCCTCGCCAGATTCTGAGTCATCTCCAGAAACGAGCACGAGTCCCTCCGCAACCTCTTCTTCCAGCACCTCCAGTTCTTCAACCACCACTTCTTCTACCACCAGCAGTGAAGAGGCCATGACTGAAGAACCTGCAGAAAGCGTCGCTCCCGAGCCGGAGACCCAGCCCCAAGCCGTGGCTGCCGAGCCGGAGCTGCTGTATTGCGATCCGGGAAACTTGACCATCATCGGTACCTTTTCTGACGGCACGCAAAGGCCCACAGAGCTATGCGATACCCCCGCTCACCGCCGATCTGCACGCGCAGAAGGAGTCTGCGGCAGTCTGGACGGGCGGTATAAATACCCCGACGAATGGGCCGAACTGTGCAATGGAGGTCTTCCACCTTCCGATTCGGACTATCCCGATAGCTACGGCGATATAGATGCAGGTTACGCACCAGAGTCTGGCGCGGTTACGGATGCGCCAGCCGATTCGGATACGGGTGCAGTTGAAGGCTACGAGTATTAACAACAGATAGAAGGCAGAGCGTTAAGCAACGTCAAGGCCCTGCACCCGTCAAACGGGTGCAGGGCCTTGGTGGTGGATTAGCAGGGCTTACTTAAACTCGTCCGGCAGTGGGCCGAGCTGCGGGCCGTCTGGGTAGTACTTCCAGCCGTCCTTGATGCGGACGTCGTCAGCCCATGGCAGCTTGTATTCGCCCTTGGCTAGGTCTTCGACCCAGGTGAGATAGTTGTCAGTCTTGCCACCGGGGTAGCCCACGTACCCACGGTTGCCCAAGTTGAAGATGTTGTTTTCTAGGCCCCAATTGATGCGGGCCTTGTCAGCCAGCTCTGGGAAGATTTCGGCGGTGACGATTTCGCCGGGATTGCGGTGGCCCTCAGAAATCATGTGGCCGTCGTAATTGCAGACGTTGCCTTCACCGAAGTAGTAGAAGGTGTTGTCGTAGCCAGCCAGGTTTACGGAGGCGGTGTACATCAGGTTTTGGAAGGCATTGGTCTTATTGGTCATGATCCACTGATCCTGGGTTTGCGTGGAGTAGCCAGAGATGCGGATATAGACGTTGGCGCCTTTGTATGCAGCCTCGCGTGCTAGCTCAGGGAACATGCCGTCGTGGCAAATGTTTACAGCGAGCTTGGAGCCCTTCGGGCCGTCGCAAACCGGCATGCCCAAATCGCCCGGGTACCAAGGCTCGATGGGAGTCCATGGCTGCAGCTTGCGGTAGTGCAGGGCAATTTCGCCGTCGGAGTTGATGATGATGGCGGTATTAAAAGGAGGCTTTCCTTCCTCATGGTTTGGCTCCATGATGGAAAAGACGCCCCAGACATCGTTGTCCTTGCAGGCCTGCTTGAACTGGTCCACCTTTGGGTCATCGAGGCCGATGAGGAATTCATCATAGGACCAAATCTTGGTGTTGAGACCGGAGGATGAATATTCCGGGAAGACAATGAGGTCTAGGTCTGGGTAGCCGGCCTTGGTGGAACCCACCATGCGGCAGATTTCGTCCACGCTGGCTTGGACGTCTTCCGGGGTATTGACCACGGGAACGGGGTACTGCATGAGGGCCATCAACAGGCCGTCGGGGGATGCGCTGATGCTGCCGGTGCTGGACATAGTGGGCTCCTATCGCAAAGTAGATGATGTGACGAGAGCCATACTACTGACATTTTGGTAGTACGTCACACTATTCATCCAGAGAAGTAGTCTCGTATGAGAGACTCGTCGTAAGCCGCCTTTGATGAAATAAGAGAGCCGAGCTGAGGGGAAAGTTTACTCAGCTCGGCCGACACTCGATAGACCTTGGGGTGGGCGTAGGTGCGGGTGCTTGAGGGAGCAGAGGAGAAAAGTCGAAGGAGATCAGGCTGAATTGAGGGCGAAAAGGCCGATCTGAGGGGTAGTTTTCCTCAGATCGGCCCGATCAGAATGGACCTAACTTTAGGAGGCCAAACTTCACAGGCCCCACGCGCCAAAGCGGGGGCCGCGTAGGGTTTAAAGCTCCTCGGCGTCGAACTGCATGCGCGGGTGAGCGAAGACGTCCTGCGCCTGAATGAGGCGGAGCTCGGCAGACTCGGCCTCATAGGTGTTTTCCAGCAGGTCATACACGGAGGAGGCGGTCCGGCGCAGGGACTCCTTGACATCGCTGGTCTCGGTGTAATGGCCGGTAAACAAGGCGGCGGTGACGTCGCCCGAGCCGTTGCGCTTGAACGGCAGCAGCGGGGTGGACACTAGGAAGGCACGATCGCCGTCGACGGCAAGCATCTCAATCTGGTCTTCAGGGGTCTCGGGGCGCTTAACGGAGGTAACCAGCACGGTCTTCGGACCAATTTCCTGCGCCTTCTTCACCGCGGCGAGGGTCTCGTCCAGGGTACCAACCTCAGAATCAGTGAGGTAGCCCAGCTCAAACTGGTTGGGGGTGATGATATCGGCAACGGGCACAACGCGATCGCGCAACAGCGGTGGGATCTCATCGGAAACAAAGCAGCCGGACTTGGCATTGCCCATCACCGGATCGCAGGCATAGAGGGCCTTGGGGTTGGCGGCCTTGATGCGGCGGACGGTTTCCACGATGGCGTCGGCAATATCGGCGCCACCCTGGTAACCAGAAAGAATGGCGTCGATCTGCGGGAAGGCACCGCGCTTTTCAATGCCGTCGATGATGGAGGTGACATCGCTGGCCGGAATCATCGGCCCGCCCCAGTCGCCGTAGCCGGTGTGGTTGGAAAAGTTCACCGTGTGGACCGGCCATACCTCATGGCCGGCGCGCTGCAGGGGAAAGACGGCCGCGGAGTTGCCAACGTGGCCGTAGGTGACGTGGGACTGGATGGAAAGGATAGTCATAGGTTTCTATTGTGCTACGCGGCGCACGCGCTCACAAAAGAAACCGAAAAATTATTCTTCCGGGCGATGTTGTGGTTCTCCCACCGCAGGGATGCCCCCGCCAGGAACCTGCTTGTCCAGGTTGGCGCGCTCGGCGGCGTCGGGAAAAGCCTTAGGGCCGGAGGGCTTGGGCTGATAGGAAACACCGCGCTCGGCCGCATCGTCGTACCAATCCGCAAGCAGCTCGTTTTGGCGGCCGAACATTTCTTTTTCCTCGGCCGGGGTGGAGTGGTCATAGCCTAAAAGGTGCAGGCAGCCGTGCACGGTAAGCAGGGCAAGCTCGTGGCCCAGGGAATGGCCGGCGGCCTCTGCTTGGCGCAGGGCAAACTCGGGGCACAGCACGATATCGCCCAACATAGCCGGGCCGGGATCGGCGGCATCGGGGCGGCCGCCACCGGCGATGGCACCGGGGGTGAGCTCATCCATGGGGAAGCTCATGACATCGGTGGGGCCTTCCAGATCCATCCAACGCACGTGGAGATCCTCGATGGTCTTCAAATCCACGCAGGTGATTGTGCACTCGGCATCGGGGTTGATGTCCATGGCGCCGAAGGCATAAGAGGCGACGTCAATCAGCATCTCCTCGTTGACGCCTTCGAAGCCGGATTCATTGAGAAACTCGATACTCATTCCATTCCCTCGTATTCTGCGGCTTTCTTATTATCAAAGGTTTCATAGGCATTGACGATGCGCCCCACCAACTGGTGGCGCACCACGTCTTTGGAACCCAGGTCCGCGAAGTGAATATCTTCCACGTTGCGCAGGATGCGGCGCACGATGCGCAGGCCGGAGACCTGGCCGTGTGGAAGGTCTACCTGGGAGACATCGCCGGTGACCACAATTTTGGAGCCAAAGCCCAGGCGAGTCAGGAACATCTTCATCTGCGCGGGCGTGGTGTTTTGGGCCTCGTCAAGAATCACAAACGCATCGTTCAACGTGCGGCCGCGCATATAGGCCAGCGGGGCGACCTCGATGATGCCGGCCTCCATGAGCTTGGGGATCATCTCTGGGTCGAGCATGTCTCGCAGGGCGTCATATAGCGGGCGCAGGTACGGGTCAATCTTGTCATTGAGCGTGCCCGGCAAAAAGCCCAGCTTCTCCCCTGCTTCCACGGCCGGGCGAGTGAGAATAATGCGCGAGACCTGTTTGGTCTGCAGCGCCTGCACGGCCTTGGCCACCGCCAGGTAGGTCTTGCCGGAACCGGCCGGGCCGATGCCAAAGACCACCGTATTATCGTCGATGGCCTGCACGTATTCGGACTGGCCCACAGTTTTCGGACGAATGGCTTTGCCACGGCGCTTGACGATGTCCGCCGCCAGCGCCGCCGACACCGACTGCGGCGCCTCCACGGCCACCATGTCCATGGTGTGCTTGACCGTATCGGTAGACACAGCGTGGCCGCGGCGAGCGATGGCTTCGAGCTCGTCGAGGATCTTGGCGGCGCGGGCCACTTCATAATCGGGACCGGTGACGGTGACGACATTGCCACGGGCAAAAAGGTCCGCATCTAGGCGGTTATTGAGCACGCGCAGGTTATCGTCCGCGCTGCCCAGCACGCTGCTGACGTAGGCGGAATCTAGCTCACATTTCTTCGTGATGATAGGCACGTGCTTTAGGCTACCAGCGCCGCCTACCAACGCTCGGTGCGCATGCCGATTGCCGCCAGCGCCACCATTGCCGCACTCGCTGTACGCAGCACTTCCGGGCCGAGCTTGATAGGCATGGCACCGGTTTCTTTGAGGCGATCGAGCTCGTCATCCCCGATGCCGCCCTCGGGCCCGACTAGCAGGACAACATCGCCCGTCAGCGGCACGTCCTTGATGGAGACGGTTGCTTCCTCGTGCAACACGAGCACAGTGGGGGCGTTGGAGGAAGCGCCGTCGCGGCCACCGGTGAGCTCTTGAACGAGCTGCGGGGTGGTCAGCGGGCCGCGCACCTGGGGGATGCGGGCGCGGCGGGATTGCTTAGCCGCGGAATCCGCGGCCGCCTGCCACTTAGCCACTGCTTTGGGTGCCTTCTTGCCGTCCCATTTGGCCACGCAGCGGTCCGCCTGCCAGGCGATGATCTCATCGGCGCCGGCTTGGGTAGCGAGATCCACGGCGAGCTCGGCACGCTCGGATTTCGGGATGGCTTGCACCACGGTCACGCGCGGGGTGGGCTCGGGCGCGGTGTCGATGGAGTCGACCGTGCCTTCCAAGGAGTCCTTGCCCGAGGTAGCGGTGATGGTGAGGGTGAGGCGGATACCGGTGCCGTCGATAAGCTCGAGGCGCTCGCCCTCCCTCATGCGCTTGACCGTCACGGCATGGCGGGCCTCCGGGCCGGAGAAGCTGAAGGCCTCGCCAGTGCGCGCGGCGGAAAGGTCCGGGTGGATGAAGACGGGCAGCGACATTAGCGGCGGAACTTATCGCGGAGGCGGCTGAAGAAGGATTCCTCCTGACCATCGCCGGTGGTACGCACGCGGGCGCCCTCGTCGCGGGAGTTGCGGATCTTCTCCAGGGACTCGCGGGTCTTGCGGTCCAGGTCCTTCGGCACAACGACGTCCACGTGGGCAAAGAGGTTACCGTAGCCATCGGTGCGCAGGCGCGGCATGCCGGCGCCTTCGATCTTGATGGACTCGCCCGGCTGGGTGCCCGGCTCGATATCGATGGTGAGCTCTTCGCCACTTAGCTGGTCGATGGTGAAGTTGGTGCCCAGTGCGGCATCGATCATCGGCACGCGCACGGTGAGGTTCAAGTCATCAGCATTGCGCTGGAAGACGGGGTGCTCCTCTGTGTGGACCTCAACATAGAGGTCGCCGGCCGGGCCGCCGCCGTGGCCTACCTCGCCCTGGGAGGCCATGCGGATACGCATGCCATCATTGATGCCGGCCGGGATATTCACGGTGAGATCGCGACGCTTCTTCACGCGGCCGTCACCGGCGCAGTGATTGCAAGGATCGGTGATGACCTCGCCAAAGCCCTGACACTTCGGGCACGGGCGGGTGGTCATGACGTTGCCCAGGAAGCTGCGCTGCATCTCCTGGATTTCGCCCATGCCATTGCAGTTATCGCAGGTAACCGGCTTGGCCTTGGACTCGGAGCCGGTGCCGCCACAGCTATCGCACAGCACCGCGGTATCCACGGTGACCTTCTTCTTCAGGCCGGTGTAGGCCTCTTCCAGGGTGATGCGGGTGCGCAGCAGGGCATCGTTGCCCGGCTGGACGCGGGACTTCGGGCCGCGGGAACCGCCGGCACCGCCGCCGAAGAATTCGGCGAAGATATCGCCGAGGCCGCCGCCACCGAAGCCGCCAAAGCCGCCGGCGCCGGCGCCGGCACCGCCACCTCCCTGCTCCATGGGGTCGCCGCCCATGTCCACGATCTGGCGCTTTTGCGGATCCAGCAGGACCTCCTGGGCCAGCGCGGCATCGCGGAACTTTTCCGCGGCAGCGTCATCATCCGGGTTCAGATCCGGGTGATACTTGCGGGCCATTTTGCGGTAGGCCTTCTTAATCTCCTGGTCAGTTGCGTTTTTATCAACACCGAGGATGCCGTAATAGTCACGAGCCACTGTAAGAGATATTCCTTCTAATTCGTCTTGTTGGGGTTAACTTGAAAAAATAATGCGCGGCCAGCCAGTTTACTCGCACTGCTCGCCGGCCAAAATTTCGCTCACATACCGTGCAACGGCAGAGACCTTAGAAATTGTTCCCGAGTAATCCATAAAGGTAGGCCCCACCACGCCAAGGCCGCCGAGTGTGGCCACCTCATCGCCGGTGCCCAGGCCATAGCCCGTGGCCACCACGGAGGCTTGGCGCAGCTGGTCTTCCTCGTTTTCCTCACCGATGACCACGGAGACGTTGCCCAGATCGGGCACGCGGGCAAGCAGCTTGAGGACGACGACCTGCTCTTCTAGCGCCTCAATAATCTTGGGCAATCCTTCCGGAAACTCGCGCGCCACGCGCGTCAGGTTAGAAGCACCGGCCATAATCAGCCGGTCGGAGGGCTGCTCCACTAGGGTCTCGATGAGGGTGGTGGCCACCTTGAGCACGTGGTGGCGGATATCCAAGGGGGCGTCGTCGACGAGGTGGGCGAGCTCCACGGAGGCGTCGCTAAGCGTCTTGCCCACTAGTGCGCTATTGACGATGTCGCGCAGGCGGAAGGTTTGGTCCTGGTCGATGATTTCATCGAGCTCCACATTGCGCTGGTCCACGCGGCCGTTATCGGTGATAAGCACCAGCAGCAGGCGAACCGGGGACAGCGCCACGACCTCACAGTGCTTAACACGCGAGACCTTGAGGTTGGGCAGCTGGACGACGGCCGCCTGCTTCGTCACCTGCGCCAATAACTGCACCGAACGGCGCAGCACGTCCTCCAAGTCGACGCCGCCTTCCAAGAAGTTGAGCATCGCGCGGCGCTCTGGGGCCGACAGCGGCTTAACCTCATGCAGCGAGTCGACAAAGTGGCGGTAGCCCTGCTGGGTGGGCACGCGGCCGGAACTAGCGTGCTGCTGGGAGATAAGGCCCTGGGATTCGAGCACGGCCATGTCATTGCGGATGGTGGCCGAGGAGACGCCCAATTGGTAGCGCTCCAAGAGCGACTTAGAGCCAACGGGCTCCTGGGAGGCAATATAGTCCGCCACGATGGCGCGCAGGACTTCCTTGCGGCGGGCATCGGTTGAGGTAGACACTATGGCGCTCCTATTCGCTTCGGCGAATGATAAATTCTTTAAAATTCGGGACGGTGTACCGGACTTTACCGTGCTCAGGGGAATAAATGAGACCTTTGTTTATGAGCTTAGCCCGAACCGGACCAAGAGCCTTATTATCCTTCCCCAGGCGTTCACCGATTTCTTTTGTTTCCGCTGAACCATCGCCTAAGGCTGCCATGGCACTGAGCTAGTCCCTTTCAGCTGGCGTAGCTCGATCCCAGCGAGCTTGGAAGAAGCTTGCGCCTGAAGGAACCAGTCCACCAGTCACGGCAAAAGACTAACAAGAAAATGGCGGAATAACAGGTTTCTCATCGACTGAGTCAAAACTAACGGGTTTGGTTTCTACTGAACTAAGTCTAAAGGTCTGGAAACGAGAATTAGGTTTCTTCGGCGACGAGGAGATCGGTAATGATTCCATCGGCCAGCAGGCGGCCGGGCTTGGTGATGCGCACGCGATCGCCGGCGCGCTCGAGCAAACCGCGGCCGATGAAGCGCTCGAGGGCCGGGGCAGCGTGGGCATCGAGCCAGGCCTCCGGGATGCCCTCGCGCAGGCGCAGGCCGAGCATGATTTTCTCCATGTGGCGGTCGGCCTCAGTGAGCGTTTCGGTTTCCTTAATGGGCAGCTCTCCGCGGCCGAGGGCGTCGATATAGCGCGAGGGGTGCTTGACGTTAAAGAAACGCTCGTTGCCCAAGTGCGAGTGGGCACCGGGGCCTGCGCCCCACCAGTTGCCATCTACCCAGTAGATGCGATTGTGCTCGCACTCGCCGCCGGGCTTGGACCAGTTGGAGACCTCGTACCACTCAAATCCTTCCGCCTCGAGGGTGGTAGAAATCATCTCATAGCGCCGGGCTAGCACGTCCTCGTCCGGTGCGGGCAAGATGCCTTTCTTAACCTTGCGCGCCATACGGGTGCCGTCTTCTACGATGAGCGAATAAGCACTGACGTGGTCTACGCCGGTTTCTAGCACTCGGTCGAGCGTCTCGCGCACGTTGTCATCGGTTTCGGTGGGCGTGCCATAGATCATGTCCAGGTTGACGTGCTCGAAGCCGGCGGCGCGGGCCTCGCGGGCGGCGGCAAAGGCACGGCCGGGGGTGTGGGCGCGCTCGAGGACTTGGAGGACGCCGGGGGATGCGGACTGCATGCCGAGGCTGATGCGGGTATAGCCGGCGTCGGCAAGCTGGGCAAAATACTCCGGTGAGGTGGACTCCGGGTTGGATTCGGTGGTGACCTCCGCCCCTGGCGCCAATCCGAAGGTGGAGCGGACGGTATTGAGGATCCGGGTCAGCCCCTGCCCGCCCAGCAAGGAAGGCGTGCCGCCGCCGATGAAGACGGTCTCGGCCGGGCGGCCTACGCGCGCGGCCGCCAACTCCAGCTCGCGCTCCAAGGCATCCAGATAAGGCCCGGTGAGATCGCGCGGGCTGCCCAACTCGCCCGGAGTATAGGTATTGAAATCGCAATACCCGCAACGAGTGGCGCAGAAGGGAACGTGGATATACAGCCCGAAGGGTTCAGTCATGGATAAAACCCTAATAGGCCGGGAACAAAATGGCTGAAATGGGGGTTAAGCATGTAGTATGTTTCCATCTTCCCAAGTAGAAAGGCACCCTCAGTGGAACCTCCGAGTCGATGTCCCTACCTCCTTCTAGGCGGTGGGGAGTAAATCATGTTATCGGCTATTGTGATGATCTTGGCCGGCTTCGTAGTCATTGGCCTCATCATCGTCGCGAATGCATACTTCGTGGCCCAGGAATTTTCTTTCATGTCCGTGGACCGCACACAGCTGCGGACCCAGGCTGCTGAGGGGGATAAAACGGCACAGCGCGCGCTGGCTATTACCCAGCAGACCTCCTTCATGCTCTCCGGCGCGCAGCTTGGTATTACGATTACCGGCCTGCTCATCGGCTATGTCGCGGAGCCGCTCGTAGGCCAGGGACTAGGGACGTTACTCGGCGGCGTCGGTGTTCCGTCCGCGGTGTCTGTCACCGTGGGCACCATCGCGGCGCTTTTCATCTCCACGATTGCAACCATGCTCTTCGCGGAGCTTTTCCCCAAGAACTACACCATCGCCGCCCCCATGAAGACGGCGCGCTGGCTGGCCGCATCCACGCAAATCTACCTGCGGATTTTCGGCTGGCTCATCCACTTCTTTGAGTATTCTTCCAATGCCATCCTCAAGATCTTTGGCATCGAGCCGGTAGAAGACGTGGACTCCTCCGCCACCGCCGATGACTTGGAATCCATCGTGGATTCCTCCCACGAGGCCGGAGACTTGGATGAGAATACTTATATGGTGCTAGACCGCCTGCTGGACTTCCCTGAGCACGACGTTGAGCACGCCATGATCCCGCGCTCCCGCGTGGACGTCATTGATCCGGACACTACCCTTGGTGAGGTTCGCGAGATGATGTCTACCGACCACACGCGCTACCCCGTCATCGATGACGAACATAACCCAGTGGGTGTGGTGCATCTTATCGACGTCCTGGGAAGTGACCTTCCCGCCGCCACTAAGGCCACCAGTATCATGCAGGAACCCGTGGTGGTCCCTGAGCTGATGCCGCTGCCGGATGTGGTGGACGAGCTGCGCGATAGTGACCAGAAGATGGCCTGTGTCATCGATGAATACGGTGGCTTCGTAGGCATCGTGACCATGGAGGACTTGGCCGAGGAAATCTTGGGCGATGTCACCGATGAGCACGATATCGAAGAAACCGAGGAAATCACCGAGCAGGACGATTCCCACTGGGTGGTGGATGGCGATACGCCGATTGATGAGATCGAGCGCGCCATCGGCCACGACCTGCCTGAGGGCGACTTTGAGACCGTCGCCGGCCTCATCATCGCCCACTCCGGTGCGCTGCCTGAGGTAGGCGAGGAACACACCATCCAGCTCGAAGCCGAGCCAGATGACTGGGTGGACCACGATGAGGCGCCCGTTCGCTCCATCCGCCTGCGGGTGCAAGAGGTGGACCGCCACGTGCCGTCCGTCCTTGCCATCGAGCTGGTGGAGGATTACTCCGACCACTCCGATGATGACGCTAAGAAGGAGGATGCATAATGACCGAGTCTTGGTGGTTTAACCTCCTCGTTACCCTGCTTATCATCGCCGCTTCCGGCTTCTTTGTGATTATCGAGTTCTCCTTGATGGGCGCTCGCCGCAACCGTTTGGAAGAGGATGCGGAAAACTCCCGCACCGCCCGCGCCGGCCTGCGCTCGCTCAATGAGCTGACCATCATGCTCGCCGGCGCGCAGCTGGGCATTACCGCCGCCACCTTTGTGCTAGGCGCTGTGACCAAGCCCTGGGTGCACCACCTGCTCATGGCACCGCTGGAGGCCGCGGGCCTGTCGCTGGGCATTGCCGACGTCGTTAGCTTCCTCCTCGCACTCTTCGTAGTTACCTTCCTTCACCTCGTGCTGGGTGAGATGGCGCCGAAGTCCTGGGCGATTACCCACCCGGAGACCGCCCTGCAGTTCATCGCGATCCCCGCACGTGGCTTCGTGTGGATCTTCCGCCCGCTGCTGAAGTGGATCAACGTCATGGCCAACAAAATGGTGTCCCTAGCCGGCGAAGAGCCTGTCGACCGCGCCGGTGCGGCCGGCTACGACGCCGAAACCCTGCGCACCTTGGTCGAGCACTCCCGCGAGACCGGTGCGTTGGACGATGAGTCTGCTAACCAGATTTCTGATGTCATCGAGTTGGAAAACTCCACCGTGGGCGCCATGGCTCGCGAGCATGGCTCTGAGGTAGTGCCCCTGCCTTCCGACGCCACCGTGGAAGACCTCCAAGACCTCGTTGTGCGCAAGAACATTATGCGCGTGCTGGTCTTCCCTAAGGACTCCCGCGTCCCGCGCGTGGTCCACGTGCGCGATACCTTGCTGGCAGAACCAGAGACCCCGGTTCTCGAGTTCTCCCGCCCTGCCCTGTCCGTGTCTTCTTCCACCACCGTCCAGAAGACTCTGGACCATATGCGCGCTCGCAACGAGCAGCTTGTCATGGTGGGCAAGGCCGATAAGGACAATGCCGTATGGATCCTTACCTGGGATGACATCATGGGCCAGCTATGGCCGCAGATTACCGAGCAGCTAGACAAGGTCACCCCTCCCCCGGCCGTCTAGTTCCTGCCGCGACCTCGCCCGCGCCCGCGCCCGCTTCTTTGTAGCCCGCGCGGGCTTTGCCGTTTTTGCACCCACTCGCAAGGGCTGTTGCCCCCGACTGTGAATAACTGTGGCCGTAACTTTCCCAGCCGCCACTTCGCTCACTCGCCTTTCCCTGCGGCCTTGTTATCCACAGGCCCGGCCGCCACCTCCTCGCGCCGGCCGGCAGCGTGCCCTTTCCTAGGAGGCATGACACCACCACTGACCAATATCGACTCCATCCGCGCCAACCACCCCACCTTCTGGACCGACCTGAAAAACGGCACCTACCTCAAACTCGCACCGCGCATCGCGGTCCGGCGCGATCACTACCATTACCTCGACTTCCCCTCCCAGCTACGCCTGCGCGCCATCGCCGCCGCCCGCAGCGCCTATACCGCGGTGCTCATCTCCAAGTCCGCCGCCCGCGTGCACGGACTGTGGGTCATCGCCACAGCCGAGGAAAAGATTGAAATGGCCCTTCCCACCAATACGCTTCCCCACAAGGACCGCCGCCATCCCGAGCGCATTTATCGCAAGGCTTCCCTTCCCGAGCCCGTCCTCGTGGACGGCACCCGCTGCGTTTCCAAGGCCCGCGCGGTTATCGACGTCGCCCGCTACCACGGCTTCACCGACGGCCTCATCGCCGCCGACTCGGCTTTGCGTTCCGGCCTCAGCCGGGAAGACCTCAAGGAAGAGTTTGCCCGCATGGGCCGGGTGCGCAATAGCTGCATCGTCCGTGCCGTAATCCACCACGCCTCACCTCTTTCCCGCTCTCCCTACGAGTCTTTCGCCCGCGCCCTCCTCATTGAGGCCGATTTCCCCTGGCCCATGTTCTTCGAGGCGTCGTTCACCGCGTTGCCCGGCATCACGACCGCCCTATGCATCAACAACGCCTACCTCATCGACATAATCCCCGCGAAGGCGCTTGCCCATCAGCGTGAGCGTCACCGACGTCTGCGCGAGGCCGGCTTCACCGTTCTCTGCTATACCCCTCAGCAGCTCATCGACCACCCCACTCGCTTCCTGAGCGACCTCGTTTCCACCATCTCCGCCAGACAAAAGGCCGCGCGTTCTGCCTAAGTCCACGCTTCCTGCCTCCCGCCTTCCTCTACCCCGCCCTTCGCGCTCACCAGCGGCGCTTTCGCCGCGGAATCCGCTGCGCCGGTGAGCGCGAAGGGTGGGCGATGGCGAATGCCTCGCAAGAGAATCCACCGAAACTTCGCCCGCAATAAGGAAAAGCCTCCGCGAGCTTATGCTCGCGGAGGCTTTTCTGTTTCCAGCTAATGCCTCAACAGGAAGGTCTTACTGGTTGATGCGCCATGGGACGCTGTTCTTCGGCAGCATGCCGTGGGTGTAGAGGTAGTCAATGGTGGACAGGATGCCCAGCACCGTGCCGCCGCCTACGAGCGCAGCCAGGAAGGAGAACCCTGCGACGGAAGACATGTCTGCGTCCTTGCCGTCCTTACCGTTGATGCCATCGCGGCCGTCACGTCCGTCTCGCCCATCACGCCCGTCGCGGCCGTCCTTACCGTCCTGGCCATCCTTGCCATCGCGACCATCGCGGCCATCGTGGCCGTTCTCGCCATCCTTACCATCACGACCATCACGACCGTCGCGGCCATCCTGGCCATCCTTACCATCTACGCCGTCCTGGCCGTCCTTTCCGTCCTGGCCGTCTTTGCCTGGAACAACCGCAGCTTCGGTAGCGGAAGGCTCGGTGGATTCCTCAGAGGTCGGCTCTTCGGTGGCCGTTTCTTCTGCAGAGGTCTCCTCGGTGGAGGTCTCTTCTGCGGACTCGGATGGGGTGGTCTCTTCAGAGGTAGCATCCTCAGAAGCCGGAGCCTCGGAAGTGGTCTCTTCAGAAGTAGCTTCCTCGGAAGTGGTCTCCTCGGAGGAAGGCTCCTCAGACGGCTGGTCCTTGGCCTTCTTACCGTTGAGCATATCGGAGCACAGCTGGCCAGCCGGGGCGTTTACGGCCGCGAGATCGGAAGCTGCGGTGGAGATGTTGTTCAGGGAGTCTTCGATGCTCTTCTGCTGGTCCTTGCTCAGCTTCAGGTCGCCAGCTACGCCCGCGCCAGGAACCAGGCCTGCGATGGTAACGGCTGCATTGAAGAGCTTCAGGACTACCGTGGTGCCCTTGCCAAAGACGCCGTCGGCGAACTTAAGCAGGCCGGAGACGGTCTTCTTAGCGGCATCCGGGTTGTTCATATCAACGTCGGCATCGGCGTTGTCGATGCGGCCGATGGCCATGCCCTGGGCGCGGGAGAGGTCCCAGGTAACCGTCTTGTCCTTTTCGCCTTCCTTGACCAGCTTGGCAATGCCGTCCCAGGTCTTGCCGGAAATCTTGTCAATGAAGTCGGACGGAACCAGGTCACCGACGACCGGGATGATTTCCCAGACAGTCTTGAGGATCTTTTCGCCGCCATCGTAGAAGGCCTTAGCCAAGGCAAGTTTGAGGTCGAGCATGTTGCCTTCCTTGTCAGGGGCATCAGTCACCTCACAAACAAGCTTGTCCTTCTGCTCATCCTTGACCACCTTGACGTTGACGTCGCCGTTGGAGGCCTCAGCCTGTGCGAGTTCCTCGAGGGTGGTTGGCTTTGCAGACTCCTTGGAAGCCGGAGCCTCGGCGGTCTCCTCCGCGCCGTCTACGGCGTACGGGGTGATGGACTCGGCGGCGTCTTCTTCTGCGTCGAGTTCTTCCATCGCCTTATCGCCGGCGTTGTTTTCCTCCAGCAGGTTGCCGTCCTCATCGAATTCGATGCCGTTGAGGCTTACGGTATCGTCGGTGGTCTTTTCTTCGACGAAGGTGGTGTCATCGGCTGCGACGGCGGTAGGAACAACGGTAATGGAAGAGAAGGTGGCTACGGCCACTGCGCTGGCAATGAGGCGAGAAGTTCGGCGTGCGCCCATGGATTGACTCCCTGTAGATGTGGTTGAAGAAATTAATTACGCGCGCCGGGTGTGGATGGTGCTAGGCTACGGCGCTCGCTGGGACGGGGATTACCCTATAGCGCGTTGAGAGTATTTTCTACTTAGATTTTAAGGTTGATTCAGCAACAATACCGCTGGATATAGCACCCAAGCCGCTGAACAGGCATAACAAAAGCTATATGGAACGGCTGTTAACCTAAAATTTCCCTAAATGCTTCCCCGAATTGGGGCACCCTAGCGCAGAAAACTTCAACGGCCACCGAGAGAGGGAATCTCGGTGGCCGTGAACATCCCCTTGCGTGAAACAAGGAAGTCTATGTGGTTTATGCAGTTGTAGCCCGGCGGGCCGCCTCGCGCTTAGCGCGGACCTTTTCCACCACCGCGGCAACCCGGGCGCGCTCTTCTAGGAACTGCGGTGGGTTATGCCCGCGCATCGTGCGGACATAGGCCGGGTGGGTATCCAGCACCGTGTGCTTCCACGCTTGGACCGCAATGAGGGCGGACTCGCCGGTACGCTTGTACAAGTGCGGCAGCGAGACCATGTCGAGGTTGCGGGCCACGGCGTCGGTTTGCGCGAGCACGTACTCGACTACCTCGCGGAGGTAATCCGCCACGGCCTGGGTGCGAGAGCGCAGGGACTCGGCCAGCTCGTGCACCACGATGGGCTTAGAGATGGGGAATCGCTCGTCCAATAGGCGCGGGGTCAGTTGTTCCGGCTCTTCCACGTCGTTCACGCCGGAAGAAGCGGCGGAAATGGTGCCGGAGCGCACGCCGGAGACCAGGGCTTGGCGCAGGCCCATCAGCTCGCCTACACAACGGCCGGAGTCAACGCGGGCGTCTTCAACGATATCGCCTAGCTCAGCCAGGCAATCCATGCACAACTCTTCGTCCCAATCCTCGATGGCTTCAATGAGGTGCTCGAGGTACTCTGCGACTTCGTCGCCGATATTGTAAATCTCTTGCGTAAGCTCGCGGTGGCGCAGCTCGGCGGCGATTTTGTGCATTGGCTTCGAGCCACTCCTTCCACGGTCTCATTTCTAACCTCTAGTAGAGGTTGAGGTTTGCTGTAACGCCTCATGACTTTATGCGAGATCCACCGCCGCGAGCGCGCGACACTCCGAAACCATTCACAGGTTTATGGCAGGTTCGCCCGCACTGGGGTGAGGATGGTGGGGGTGAGCTGCAGAAGGGGGCGTCGGCAAGCAGGGCATAAAGAAACGCCCGAGGGAATTCCCTCGGGCGTACCCGTCGCGCAGCCTAGCGCTTGTACAGGTGCTCGATGGCTGCGGCGTAGCGCTGCGAAACCACGTTGCGCTTGACCTTCATGGTGGGGGTCAGCTCGTTTTCTTCCTCGGTAAGGTCAGATTCGAGGATGTAGAACTTCTTGATGCCCTCCGCATGGGAGACGGTGGCGTTAACCTGGTTGATGGCATCCTGCAGCTCCGCGCGCAGGGTCGGATCGGTGGCCAGCTCGCGCATGGAGCGATTCTCCGGAATATTGTGGTCCAGCTTCCAGCGCTTCAAAATATCCGGATCCAGGGTCAGCAGCACGCCAACGAAAGGCTTGCCATCGCCTACCACCATGGCCTGGGAGATAAGCGGGTGCCCGCGCAGGATATCCTCCATCGGGCCAGGCGAGACATTCTTGCCGCCGGCCGTGACAATGAGGTCCTTCTTGCGGCCAGTGATAACAAGCTTGCCGTCTTCATCAATCTCGCCCAGGTCGCCGGTGTTGTACCAGCCATCCTCGAGGGCCTCGGCCGTGGCTTCCGGATTATTCCAGTAACCGTGGAAGACGATATCTCCCTTGATGCAGATTTCGCCCTCATCATTGATGCGGAAGGTCACGCCACCCATCGGCGGGCCAACGGTGCCGATGGACTGATCCACAAAGTCCACCGCGGCCGCAGCGGCGACCTCGGTCAAGCCATAGCCCTCATAGACCGGGATGCCGATACCGCGGTACCAATGCAGCAGGTCATGGCCCATGGCCGAGCCACCGGTAATGCAGTAGCTCACGTTGCCACCCACACCATTGCGGATGGTGGAGTACACCAGCTTGTCAAAGATCTTGTGCTTGGCTTTCAGCAGGCGGTCCGGACCCTCCGGCTTATCCAAAGCCTTGGAGTACTCGATGGCGACCTTCTCGGACTGCTCAAAAAGCAGGGTCTTGATGCCAGAATCAGCCGCCTTAGCAGCAGCAGAATTGCGCACCTTTTCAAAGACGCGTGGCACACCCAAAATGACGTTCGGGCGGGAGCGGGCAAACTCGATGGAAATGGTGGAAAAGTCTGACCAGTGGTTCTGGGAGGCACCGCGCATGGCTACCGCAATGGATACCGCGCGGGCAAAGACGTGCGCCAGCGGCAGGAAGGTCAGGGTATGGCTGCCTGGGACGGCAAAGATACCAATGGGATTGGTGCACAGGCCGCGGGTCTGGGCCAGCCAGTTGCGGTGGGTCAAGATGCAGCCCTTGGGGCGACCAGTGGTGCCTGAGGTATACACCAGGGAGGCGAGATCGTCGGTGGAGGTGGCCTTGATGCGGGCGTAGACCTCCTCGGCGGCCACGCCGCGGCCCTCGAACTTGAGGGTGTCAATGGCAGAGGAGTTGATTTCTAGAACGCGGCGCAACTGGGAGGGAGAGCCCTTGAGATTGGGCTCGCCGTCTTCTTGCAGCACTAGGTTTTCAACCAGCTCGGAGTGCTCGCGGGTTTCGGTAATGGCGAGCACGGCACCGGAGTCTTCAATAATCCAGCGCACCTGGGAAGCCGACGAAGAGGGATAGACCGGCACGGAAGCGGCACCCGCAGCCCAGATGGCAAAGTCCAGCAGGGACCACTCATAGCGGGTAGCAGAGATGAGGGCGACGCGGTCCCCCTGCTGCACGCCCAGGGCGATAAGTCCCTGGGCTACTTCAAAGACCTCATCGATGAATTCTTTGCCCGTGACATTAACCCACTCGTAGTTAGCCGGGCGGGTAAACATGACGCCATTAGGGCGCTTCTTCGCGGTGTCCATTAGGGCGGTCAGGCAGGTTTCGCCCGGCTCGATAGTAAATTGGGCTGGGGTATGGACTTCTTGCAGGGTCACGCGATGTCCTTTCGAACAGCTAATTATTAATCTCCGCCTACTGTACCAATCTGTTCCCCAGCGGGCGCGTTGCACCCGTGGCACAATGTGGCCTGTGACTACCCGCGCCTTGCTTGAAGAACTCGCCCAGCGCCACGGTGTGGCCACCAGCTATACCTCCCAGTCTGGTTTCCCCGTCCACGTCGCTGACGACACTATTGCCTATACCCTGCGCGCCTTGGGCGTGGCCATCGATGACAATCCGGACGATGCGGCGCTAACGCAGCTGCTTTACGACGACTACCTGGACCGCTCCTCCCAGCCCCTACCCCACTGCGTTGTCGCGCCCCAAGGCCAAGAGCGCGGTTTCGTGGTCCACGTGCACGCGGGTGATGCCGCCAACGTACACATTGAGTTGAAGGAAGGAGGCACCCGCGAGGTCTACCAGGATCCCAATGATGCCCCGGACGCGAACGTCGATGGCACGCTTTGGGGCGAGGCGAGCTTCCACCTCCCAGGCGATCTGCCCATGGGATACCACGAGCTGGTGTTGGAGTCCGGGGGCATCGGCACGCATGCCTGCCCGCTAATTATCACCCCGGCGCGCCTTTCTACGGCCGATGAGTTTGTGGAGCGCCCCATTAGCGGCGTAATGGCGCAGCTGTATTCGGTGCGCTCGGAGTCTTCTTGGGGAATAGGTGATTTCCAAGATTTGGGGCAGCTAGCTGAAACACTCGCACCGCACGCGGATTTCTTACTGGTCAACCCGCTACATGCCGCCGAGCCGCTACCACCGGTCGAGGACTCGCCGTACCTGCCCACCACGCGGCGCTTTATCAACCCGCTCTACTTGCACATCGAATCCATCCCGGAGCTCAAGCTCCTACCGGAGGACTTACAGGATGATGTGCGCGAGCTGGCGGAGGAGTTTCGCCAGCGCAACCGCAGCGCCGAAGAAATAGAGCGCGACACCATTTTTGAGGCCAAACTGCAGGTGCTGCGCGAGCTCTTTAACTACCAGCCCTCCCCGGAGCGCGAAGAGGCCTTCGTGCGCTACGCCCGCGAGGAGGGCCGTGGCCTGCGCGATTTCGCGTATTGGTGCGCGCAACAAGACGCCGCCGCGCAGTCGGGCCAGCGCCATGCCGAAGGCCTGGACATGGACAAGCTCACGCGCTTTTATTCCTGGCTGCAGTTCCTGTGCGATGAGCAGCTGGCCGCCGCGCAGCAGCGCGCACTCGATGCCGGCATGCGCCTGGGCCTGGTGACTGACCTTGCCGTAGGTGTGCACCCAGGCGGCGCCGATGCCGTAAACCTCACAGAGTATTTGGCGCCGCAGTGCTCGGTAGGCGCCCCGCCGGATGACTACAACCAGCAAGGTCAGGATTGGTCGCAGCCACCATGGCACCCGCAGCGCCTGGCCGCCGCGGGCTATGCCCCGTGGCGCGAGATGCTCTCCACCGTGCTGCGCCATGCCGGCGGGGTGCGCGTGGACCACATCTTGGGCCTTTTCCGCCTGTATTGGATCCCGCGCATGGCCAGCCCGCTGACGGGCACCTATGTCTCCTATGATTTTGAGGCCATGGTGGGCATCTTGGCACTAGAAGCGCAGCGCGCCGGTGCGGTGGTCATCGGTGAGGACCTCGGCACCGTGGAGCCATGGGTACAAGATGTCCTCGCCCACAAGGCGGTGCTGGGTACCTCCATCGTATGGTTTGAACGCGACGATGATAACTACTCTCCACTGCCACAGGAAAAGTACCGCCAGCTGGCGCTGTCCTCGGTCAATACGCACGATCTGCCACCGACCTTGGCGTACCTGCGCGGCGATCATATCTCGCTCCGCGCGCGCTTAGGCGTGCTGACCCGATCGGTGGAGGACGAGCAGCGCGATGACATCGAGTGGCAGGCCCGTGTACTCGGCACCGTGGCGGATCGCGGCCTCTTGCCGCAGCGCGATTACCTCGTAGATCCGGATGAGCGCGCTTCTCGCGGCGCGGAGGAGGATATAAGCGTAGCGCTGCATCGCTATATCGCAGGTACACCTTCGGCTCTCGCGTGCACCAGCTTGGTGGACATGGTGGGTGATGTGCGCGCACAAAATCAGCCAGGTACCACGAACGATCTTTATCCCAATTGGTGCGTGCCGCTATGTGATACCAACGGCGCTCCCCTGCTCATTGAGGATCTTCCTAGTCTGGAATTCTTCCAGCGCTTAGCAGCCACCAGCCGGAAGGCCTAACGCTGGGCCTAGGCGCTGGTGCGGCGGTGGAGCGGGTTTAGGTCCACAGGCCAATGAGGGCGACGACGATGACCAGCGCGATCATCGTCCACAGTGTGAGAGAGACGCGGGATTTGGGCAGGGCGCGCTTGCGCTTTACGGGCTGTGCACCTGGCGTAGCCGCCGAGGCGGATGACTGGCCGGCGCGCTTTGCTTCGGGGTCCCACAGGCCCTCGCGGGGGTTAGCGCGCAGCTCAGCGCGCTCTTGTCGTGCGCGCTCGTTATTTTCCTCAGCCATGGTGGTCTACTTTAGTGCTGCGGCTGCGTTGCTGGGAAATCATGCGTTTGCCTCGGTTGGCTACGTAATCGACACCCCACATCAGGCACCACGCTACGACCACCATGAGTGGCACGGCGATGGCCACCACGATGACCATTTGAATCCACACGGGCGCTTGCACCAACAATTGCGATAGCGTGCTGCCCAAGCTCGTCAACCACTCCATGGCTACTTATCCTACTTGCTCGCGGTAGTCTGGCTGACATGTCAAGCGCCCAGATTCCTGTTACCGTCGCCACCGCTTCCGGCCGGATCACCGGCGTGCGCCGCGATGGCCTGCACTATTTCCATTCGGTGCGCTATAGCACCATCCCCAGCACCTACTCGCCTGCCGAGCCGTTTGATCGCAGCGTCGATCAGGATGCCCGCGAGCCGCACCCAGAAGATATCGCTTTGTCCATTACCACTCCTGCCGATGCCAACGACTGCCCCGTCGTGGTCTATATTCACGGCGGGCGCTTTGAGCACGGCTCGCACGAAGATCCACGGCTTTCGGGAACGAAGAATGCCCGCCACGGGGTAATCCAGGTCCACGTGGGTTACCGGGTGGGCTTGGCCGGCTTTGCACGCTTCGACGGCGACGAGGCGGACCGCTACCGCGGCATCGATGATTGCCTCTTGGCCTTGGAGTGGCTACAGGACAATATCGAGGCCTTTGGTGGCGATAAGACCAATATCACCTTGGTGGGCCAATCCGCCGGGGCGGCGATAAGCCTGTGGCTCGCACGCCGTGATCACTTCCGGGGCGGTTTCCGCCGCGTGCTGGCGCTCTCGCCGGCCTTCCCGCGCGAGCGCTTTGAGCACCGCGTCACCGACCTGCGCAAGGCCCTCGGCGTGCCGGTAACGCGCGAGGCTTTAGAAAAAATGGATCCGGAATCGCTGGCCAAGGGGTATGCCAAATTCCGCAAGAAATATCGCTTCGATGTCGCCTTGGGCCCTGCGCCACTGCGCGCCGAAGAATTGGCGGATATCCCTATCGTGGTGACGTCTACCCGCGATGAGTTCTATGACATGCCCCAAGCCCAGCGCATTGACAAGATGGCGCTGGCGGGCTTTATTACCAGCTACCTTTCACCCAAGTTTGGGATTTCGCAGGGGCGCTTCAAGCAGTGGCGGCAGTTGGCGCACTACGTGGACCCGCAGCGGCCGATGGGCCGTCTCATCGGTGATGCCGCAGTGCGCCGTTGGACCGCCCAGGTGGCTGCGCATTCCCCGGGCCCGACGTGGATGATGGAGTTTACGCGCACCGATTCCCCTGCGGTGCATTGTGCGGAATTGGGCCCGCTGTTTGGCAGAAGCGGGAACGAGGCCGGCGAGGAAACCCCCGCCGAAGAGCTCAACGAGTGGCTACGCCAGTTTGCCACCACGGGCGAGCCCGGATTCCCCCGCTACGGCGATGACCACCAGGTGCTGGAATTTGACCTGGATACGGGCGAGCGCCGCCTAGCCTATGCCACCTTGGACTACGTGGCCGCAGCCTTCTACAACGACGACGAGCTTTAATTACAGCGCAGCACGTAGCTTTTCGTCCGCTAGCTCATCAATCATCCACGGGCTAAAGACGCCAGGCATGGCATCGGCGGCAGCAAAAAGCCGTGCTGGTTCGACCCACTGGTAGGAATCTACTTCTTCGGGGTTGGGCTCCCAATGCGCATCGGGGGCAAGCTCGACGGTATATACCGGGCAGATTTCATTTTCTACCGTGCCCGAGGAATCCACCGCGCGATAAGAAAAGTCCGGCAGGATAAGCTGCGGCGCGGATAAATCTGAAGGCGCGATGCCTAGCTCAAAGGAGGCGCGGCGCAGGACCGCATCGGCGGTTTCCTCGCCGGGGGCGGGGTGGCCGCAGAAGGCATTGGTCCACACGCCGGGCCAGGTGAGCTTACCCAGCGCGCGGCGGGTTACCAGCACCTTGCCGCCGCAGGTTAGCCAGGCGGAGAAAGCAAAGTGCAGCGGAGTATCGGTGGTATGAACTTCGGCCTTGGGAGCGGTGCCGATGGGTTCGCCCTCGGCAGAGGCCAAGACTACAAGTTCCGTCATAGATTAAGGTCTCCTACCCAGGTCACGTTGCCAATGTGCAAGCGCGCATTCCACAGGTTGCCAGGCGTCACGTCAAAGCGATACTGCAGGTTGACCGAAGCGCCTGCACCCAGCGGGTGATCGAGTCCCGGGGGCTCTACGCCCGGGGCAGATTCCTTGTCATAGGGCAAGGAATTGATCTTGGCCCAGCCGCCATTACCATCGGCGCGCTCCAGGGTGGGGTCCTCAAAGGCGTCGACAGGCAGGGGCACATCGTTTTTATTCTTGAGCAGAATGGTCACTACGGTGCCACCAGAGTTGCTATCGGTATACACACCCTGCAACTCCCAGCTCACCCCCAGGCCCTTATCCTCTACCGGCTCGGCCAGGTTGGAGGTAACTTCCTTATCGTCGGTGTCCTTGGCCTCGTACGGGGCCTCTTCGGAGCTGGAGACGGTGATATGGTCCCCCAGGCCGGTTTCTTCCGGCTGGAGAACGCTACATCCGGTCAGGGTCACGGCGAGTACGCTGACTACGCCCGCGCCGAGTGTGTGGGAAATTTTCACCGTGGATGGATCCTTTGCACGCGAAGATTGTTGTATTTCTGCACAAGTACCTTAGCCTAAACCACCCTGAACTTAAGTATTTACGCTCGTTAACGCCGCATGTGGCATACTGGGCAGTCGCTTAAATCTCTCCCCCTTTCCTTAATTCCGCGCACTAACCTCTTCCCTAATTCCGCGCACTAACCGCCGTTTCGAAGTGAGTGTGGTCTACTTATGAATTCCATTTTGCGCATTACCCGCAGTGCCTCTGCCCTGTGGCCCTTTTATCTAGGCGTGCTGCTGACCGCCACGATCACTGCGGTCGTTGCACTGATCTCGCCGTTTTTGACGCGCGAAGCCACCGATACCATCGTGGGCGCCCTGCAGAACGACGCCCCACTGGGCGATGCGCTGCGCACGGTGCTGTTGCTGGCAGTGGCGCTTTTTCTTGCCGACGCCGCCAATGCCCTCTTCCGCAATATCGGCGGCTTTATCGGCGACGTCATGGTCTCGCGGCTGCGCGAGATTTTGTCCACGCGCTACTTTGCCAAGCTGCTGGCCCTCCCGCAGGGCTATTACGATAACCAGGTCACCGGCACGATCATCGCCCGGCTGGATCGCTCGATTGCCAATATCACGCAGTTCGTGCAGTCTTTTGCCAATAACTTCTTCACGATGATCATCCAGACCCTCGCGGTGCTGGCCATTACCGCGTGGTATTACTGGCCGCTGGCTATCCTGCTCGCGCTGCTCTTCCCGGTCTATATGTGGCTTACCGCGCTGACCTCGAAGCGCTGGCAAAAGTTTGAGGCCGTTAAAAACGAAAATATCGACCTCGCCAACGGCCGCTTCGCCGAGGTCATCGGCCAGGTCAAGGTGGCCAAGTCCTTCGTGAGCGAAACCCGCGAGCTCTCCCACTTTGCTCAGCGTTACCGCACCGTGGTCGATACCACCAAGCCGCAGTCCCACTGGTGGCACATGATGGATACCTTCCGCGGCCTGGCCATGGCTGTCATCTTCCTCGGCATTTACGGCGTAATTTTCTGGCGCACGCTCGAGGGGCATTTCTCCTTGGGCGATATGGTCATGTTGCTGCAGATGGTCTCCAGTGCGAAGCAGCCGGTCTTTATGATGAGCTGGATTGTCGATGCAGCCCAGCGTGCCATCGCCGGGTCCAAGGACTACTTCAAGGTCATGGAAGAAGAGCTCGAGCCCACCGCGCCGCGCGAGCTGGTTGCTGCCACCACCGGTTCGCATACCCCGCAGCTCGATCTCACCCCGGTTCGCCCGCTGGAGCCCACACCCGGCGCGCCCGTCTTCTCCTTTGACCACGTCTCCTTCGCCTACGAGGAAGGCAAGCCCGTAGTGGAGGATATTTCCTTCGCCGCCTCTGAGGGCCACAAGGTGGCGCTCGTGGGCGAATCCGGCGGCGGCAAGTCGACCTTGGTGAACCTACTTTTGGGCCTATACCACCCCTCGGCGGGGCACCTCGATGTGCTGGGCCACCGGGTAGACGATCTCACTGCCTCGCGCCTGCGCGCCTCGGTAGGCGTGGTCTTCCAGGAGTCTTATCTCTTCTCCGGCACCATTCGCGAAAATATCGCCTACGGCAAGCCAGGTGCCACGGAGGAGGAAATCATAGACGTCGCCAAGCGGGCCAATGCCCATGAGTTTATTCAGGCCTTCCCGGATGGCTATGACACCGTTATTGGCGAGCGCGGCCTCAAGCTTTCCGGTGGACAAAAGCAGCGCGTCTCCGTTGCCCGCGCCATGCTTAAAGACGCGCCCATCTTGGTATTGGACGAGGCTACTTCGGCGCTAGACACCAAGTCCGAGCGCGCCGTGCAGGCCGGCCTGGATGAACTAATGAAGGACCGCACCACGCTCATTATTGCCCACCGCCTGTCCACCATTGCGGACGTGGATACCATCATCACCCTGGATCGCGGCCGCATTGATGAGATGGGCTCGCCGGCCGAGCTGGCACAATCCGGTGGCATTTATGCCGAGTTGCTCAAGCTCACCCAATCCACCTCGGCCGCGGACCGCCGCCGGTTGAAGAAGTATGGCTTTGTCTCCGGCTCTGTCTCCGAATCCGAGGACGCGGAGGAGGACTCCCACTGGGCCGACAACGCAGATGAATAAAAGCGCATAAAAGCACTGGGGTGGCCGCGGGCTTCGCGTTATGGTTATGGCCATGGAGTTTCCTAGCCTAGAAGAGTTGCAAGCCCGCGGAACCCGCAAGTGGACCGTCTTCGAGGAAGACGTCCTGCCGCTATGGATCGCGGAGTCCGATTTCCCCACCGCGCCCGCCATAAAAAAGGCGCTGGAAGACATGGTGGATAAGGAAACCTTTGGCTATACCCCAGCGCCCAAGGCTTCGGGGCTGCGCGAAGCAGTGGCCGATTTCTACAACGACCGCTATGGCTGGCGCCCCAACTCCGACCATATTTTCTGGATCGGCGATGTGGTGCGCGGCCTGTTGCTCGGCGTACAGTACTTCACCCGCAAGGACTCCCCCGTGATCGTGCCGGTTCCTTCCTACCCACCGCTTTTGGAGCTACCACGCACCGCTGGCCGCGAAAAGATCGAGACCAGCCTAGAGCTGGATGATATTGAGCGCGCCTTCCAAGCGGGCGCGGGCTCTATTTTGCTGGCCAATCCCTATAATCCGCTCGGCCGTGTGTTGGACGAGGACTACCTCGCCGAGCTAGTGGAGCTGGCTGAAAAGTATGACGCGCGCATCTTGGCCGATGAAATCCATGCCCCGTTGGTCTATGAGGGCCGGCATATCCCGGTGGCGTCGCTTAGCGCGGCGGCCGCGGAGCGCACCATCACGGTAACCGCGACGTCCAAGGCTTTTAATACTGCCGGCCTGAAGTGCGCGCAGATCATTTTCTCCAACACGGCCGATGCACACACGTGGAATGGCCTTACAGGCGTGGCCAAGGATGGCACGGGCACTCTAGGCGTGCTTGCTGCGGAGACTGCCTACCGCGAGTGCGGCGACTTCCTCGATGAAGAAATAGCGTACCTGCGGCAGACCCGCGATTGGTTGGTGGAGGAGCTGCCTCAGCGCATCCCCGGCTTAAAGACCAGCAAGCCGGACGCCACCTACCTGCTGTGGTTGGATTTTGCCGATACCGCTATCGGCGGCAACCCGCAGCCGGCCAAGTGGTTGCGGGAGAATGCGAAGGTAGCGCTTAATGAGGGCGATACCTTTGGCACCGGCGGGCCGGGCCATGCGCGGTTGAATTTCTCTACCTCACGCGAGATCTTAGAAGAGGCACTCGACCGCATGGAGCGTGCCTTCGCGGCTCTCGATTAATCTGGCGCGGCTGGGGCAACCATGTAGCCTGCATCACCCCCACACTTTGATTTCTCACCATGTGGTCAGTAATGTCTCATTACACGAACAGGCGCGACCCGCCACCTCGGACCGCGAGGATGATCCCCACCCCGCCACCACCCCTCGGCGGAACGGGATCCTCATCGCATACTAGCTGTACATGGAAAATTAAGGAGCCACCATGGCTACCCCAGTTGCGTCACGCACCTCTAAGCCCGGCGCCACCATCGTAATTGCGTCGCTGATGCTGTTTTCGATGTTCTTCGGCGCCGGCAACCTCATCTTCCCACCCATGGTGGGCGTTTCGGCCGGCACCAATTTTTGGCCCGCTGTCCTCGGCTTCCTCGCCGCCGGCGTGCTCCTTCCGGTCCTAGCCATTGTCGCCGTCTCCATTTCTGGCCGCTCCGTGCGCGACCTGAGCTCCAACGGCGGCGCGCTTTTCGGCCTCGTTTTTTCTGTGATGGCCTACCTTGCCATCGGCGCCTTTTACGCCCTGCCACGCACCGGCGCCGTTTCTATGGAAACCGCCATCACCCCACTGCTGGGCTGGGAAGGAACCATGGCCAATGGCATCTTCAATGTGGTCTTTTTCCTCATCGCCCTAGCGCTGTCCTGGAAGCCGAATTCCATTATCGATACCTTGGGTAAGTTCCTCACCCCGGCTTTGGTGGCGCTGTTGGTTATCCTCATCGCCTTGGCAGCTTTCAACAATCCCCGCGATCCCCAGACCCCTACCACGGACTATGCTTCTTCCCCCATGGTCACCGGCCTTTTTGAGGGCTATAACACCATGGATGCCATTGCGGGCTTGGCCTTTTCCATCGTGATTGTTGGCTCTTTGCGCTCCAAGGGGTTTAAGACCAAAAAGTCCTTGGTTAACGGCACCATCACCGCCGCTCTGGTTGCTGGCGCTTTGCTGGCCGCCATCTATCTGGGCTTGGCGTGGGTAGGCCAAACCATTCCTAACGGCCAGTCCTATGAGTCAGGAGCGCCCCTGCTTGCCGACGCCGCAAATCTCACCATGGGCACCATCGGTCAAGCCGTCTTTTCTGCCATCGTCATCTTGGCCTGCATGACCACCGCAGTGGGCCTTATCACCTCCACCTCAGCCTTCTTCGAAATGCTTGTGCCCAAGGTGAAGTACCACGTCTGGGCCTGCCTCTTTACCGCACTGTCCATCCTCTTTGCCTTCCAAGGCCTGGATACAGTGCTCTCCATTGCAGTCCCCTTCATTACTTTCCTGTATCCGCCGGCTATCTCCCTTATCGCTCTCACCCTGATCCAGCCGGTGGTGAAAAAGTCCGTTGTCTTCTATTGGACCTACCGCCTGGCGCTGTGGGTATCGGTGCTGTGGTCGGCTCTGTCCGTCATCGCCGCCCAGGGCTGGGGCGCCGACGCGCTCGATCCCCTCTTGAGCTTGGCACCTGGCCAGGCCGTGGACTTGGGCTGGATTGTTCCTACCGCTATCGCGGCAGTCGTCGGCCTGGTTATCGATATCTCTACCAAGGCCGGCGAGAAGCACGCCGCTGCCAACCCACCGGCGGCAGAGCCGGCGGAGGCCGATGCCCTCGCTGAGTCTTAGTCTCTTAGCCCTGCCTTACCCCTCCCCTCCGCACATAACCACGGTGCCGAGGCGGAGGGGATTTTTATGTCAACAGGTCCCGGCGGCGATGCGGTATCGCCTCGCCCGGAATAGTCAGGTGGCGCGTACCGTTGGAAGAAGAGAACTTAGACAGAATTTTCCGAAAGCAAAAGGAAGGCTCCCCCCGTGACCGAACGCGCGCATCTTTCCGTCTTGGACTTCTGCACCATCTATGAGGGCGAGACTCCAGCACAATCCATCGCCCGCTCTGTGGAATTGGCACAGGAAGCAGAAAAGCTGGGCTATTCTCGCATGTGGTACACCGAGCACCACAATATGAAGTCCATCATGTCTTCTTCCCCGGCCGTGCTTATCGCCCATATCGGCGCAAAGACCGAGCGCATTCGCTTAGGCTCCGGCGGAGTGATGCTGCCCAACCACTCCCCTTATGTCATTGCGGAGCAATTCGGCACTTTGGAGGAGATGTACCCCGAGCGCATTGACTTGGGCGTGGGCCGCGCCCCCGGTACGGACATGAATACCCTCGGCCGCGCCCTGCGCCGCGACGCCCACTCTGCCGAACGCTTCCCCGAAGACGTCAAAGAGCTCAACTCCTACCTCGAGGGCAAGTCCTATATTCCGGGGGTCAGCGCCGTTCCAGGTGCCAATACCAACGTGCCGATCTATATTTTGGGCTCGTCCATGTTCGGCGCCTCGCTAGCCGCCAAGCTCGGCCTGCCTTATGCCTTTGCTTCTCACTTTGCTCCGCAGCACCTCGAGCAAGCTACCTCCTACTACCGCGAGCACTTCCAGCCTTCCGAGCGCTTTAGCAAGCCCTATGTCATCGCCGGCGTCAACGTCACCGCCGCCGATACCACCCAAGAGGCGCAGGAAGAATATGAGCGCGTGTGTTTCAACCGCGTCAAGGCCTTCGCCGGCCGCGGCAAGCACCTCACCGATGAGCAAGTAGAGCAGATCATCGGCTCGTACCAGGGCCAACAAATCCTAGACATGCTGAAGTACTCCGCCGTCGGCACTGCCGATGAGGTGGCCAGCTACCTCGATACCTTCCAGGAGCACGCCAAGGCCGATGAGCTCATGGTCTCGCTGCAGTCCAGCTCGCACGAGGGAGTAATCAAGAATATGCAGCTGCTCGCGCAGGGCTGGCAGCTCGATCCGGCACGCGTAGCTGGCACCCCGAGCTAGTCTTCGGCCCGCACCTGGCCTAAGTGATCGATGGGCACCTCGGGGAATCGTTCCCGGAGTTTTTCCTCGAGTTCCCGCGGGCCCAGATTCGCCTGCTCCGGCAATCGCGCCGAATACTGCTGCGCTTCGTCCAAGGTAGAAACGCGTACCCCACGCGGAATCAGGACAAGGAAATTTTGGCTCGGCTCGAGCGAATAGAACTGCATGCGCTCTAGCTCGGAGGCGGCGAAACTGGTCCGCTGGCGAGGTAAGGAAACTTCCTCGCCAATGCACAGCACCGGACGCGTCCTGCGCCGCCCTGAGACCACCACCGCCACCATGGCGCATAGCGCCCCGCCTAGTGGCATGAGCGCGGCAATGAGATAAACGAAGTGCAGGCGCGTACCAGCCGGTTCCTGCAGCGCCGAGTAAATAAGCACCCCACCGATTACAAGCAGGGCGACGGCGATGATGACCGCCACCGTTACCGCCTTGCCTAGGCGCACGCTGCCGCTGGCCGCGCGTACTTCAATCGTTTCGGTGCTCTCATCCACGGTCACTTAGCCTAGCGTGCTCGCCTACTAACTCGGCGCTGGTCGGACGGCGCGTGGCCTTTTCCTTTGCCTTCCCCTCGACCGGGCGAGGCACGCATGCTCGGTAGCTTCATTGCATTAGCGTGCCTTAGAAAAATGGCATAGCATTATTGTGTTTCGCTCCGCTGCGAAAAGCCCCGGAGAGACTAAGGACAAAGGTTGAATGAGCCCACGCGATAAACAGCAGCATAGAAAGATCGCTGACTACCTGCGAGAGCAGATCAGCTCTGGCGTGCTGCAACCAGGCGATTTTCTGCCTAGTGAAGCAGATTTATGCGAGAAGTTTTCCTCTTCCCGCGGACCCGTGCGCCAAGCAGTTGCGGCTTTGCGGGCCAAAGGGCTAGTTTCCTCCGGCCGCGGGCGCCGCTCCACCGTTTTAGCCTCTACCCAGGCAGAGCTTTTTGAATCCATCTATTCCATCTCCAGCTGGCTCAGCGAATATGACGTGGATCCACAACAGCACACCCTGTGGCTGGCTCGCCGCCGCGCGCCGCGGGATATCACCCGCTTTCTGCGCGTAGACCCAGAACAAAATGTCGTCTTCGTTCACCGCGTGCGCTATACCGAAGACCACCCCATTGCCATCGAGCGCATGTATTTCCCCATGGTGGTGGGAAAGCACATCCTAGACTTCGACGCGGATGCCGGATCTATTCATGCGCGCCTGCGCGACTGCGGCGTGGACTTTGATAATGTGCGCCGCGAACTCACCTTGGAAAAAGCCAGCGCCGAGGATGCTGAGGCGCTTGGAGTAGCCACTGGCACCCCGCTGTGGCGGCTCCAGATGGAAATATCCAACCACTCGGGCGAACCAGTCGAATTGGCGGTCTACCTCTACCGCGCGGACCGCATGAAGCTGGCGATGAATAGCGTACGTGGGGGTGTTTCACCCCTAGAAGTTATCCCCACACCAGGAAATTTTGCATAATTTTCACGGCAGCTATTCCCAGCGGCTACCCTGCTTTCTATGAGAAGATTTTGCGCCGGCAGGGCGCTGGGCAGCCTCGCCATGGCGGCCGCTGTCGGAAGCGTATCAGCGTGCTCGGCAGGTCATACCGCGGTGGTTGATACCTCCCAGGCAGCTAGCGACTCCGCTTCTACTTCCCTTACCGTAGCCTCCACCTCGGCGGCCACCTCGCTGGATTTCACCACTACCGGTGGTGCCGCCATCCCCGCCGTACTCATGGACAATGTCTACGAAACTCTCGTGCGCATCGATGAGGACGGTTCTATCACCCCGGGGCTCGCCACCTCGTGGGAGATCAGCGACGATGCCCGCAGCTATACCTTCCACCTGCGCAAAGGCGTCACCTTTTCCAATGGCGATGCTTTTACCGCCGAGACCGCGGCCTTTTCCATTAATTATGTGCGCGAGAAGTGGACCAACGGCATCGCCGCCGCCATGGATCCGGTAGCCAAGGCCACGGCCACCGATGATCACACACTCAAGGTGCGCCTCAAGCAGCCGTCGAATGGCTGGCTCTGGTCCATGGGCACAGCCACCGGCGCGATGATGACGCCTAATGGCATGGATAACCTCGCCGCCCAGCCGGTGGGTACCGGCCCCTATGAGGTTTCCCGCTTTGCGCCCTCGGAATTCGTTGAGCTGCACGTTCGCGACGGATATTGGGGAAGGCCGGCGGCACAGAATGTGACGGTGCGCTATTTCCCAGACACCATCTCCTCGGTCAATGCGCTGCAGGCCGGCGGCGTGGACGTGGTCTGGGGCGTGCAAAACCCGGAGCTTCTCGATGACGTCAAGGACGGCATCGCTACCGAGGTCGGCACCACCAATGGTGAGGTGTTGTTGTCCATGAATAATGCCCGCGCCCCATTCAACGATCCGCGCGTGCGCCAAGCCGTGGCCTATGCCGTAGACCGCAAGGCAGCCAATGACATTTTGTGGAATGGGATGGCCAAGGACACCGGCGGCGCACCGATCCCGCCTACGGATCCGTGGTTCGAGGGTAAGCACTACTACGACCACGACCCAGAAAAGGCCCGCAGGCTGCTCACGGAGGCCGGCGCAGAAGGGGCCGAAATCACGCTGACCACGCCGACGCTGCCCTATGCCCAGACCGTCGCCGAGCTGCTGTACTCGCAGCTTACTGAGGTTGGTTTTAAGGTGACGCTGGAATCCGCCGAATTCCCGGCCGTGTGGCTAGGCCAGGTGATGGGAGCAAAGGACTATCAGATGTCGCTCATCTCCCACGTGGAGCCGCGCGATGTGCCCACCTTGTTCGGCGATCCGGATTATTACCTCAACTACGATTCCCCGCGCACCCGCGAGCTTTTGGCCCAGGCCGATTCCGCACCCGAGAAGGACTACCCCAAGCTCATGGCGCAGGCCGTGGATCAGATCATGGCTGATGCTGGCGCGCTGACTTTGATGAATATGCCCAATATCGTGCTCACCCGCGCCGGCGTGCGCGGATTGCATCCGGATCAGGTCACCGACGCGCTCATCCTGCGCGACCTGACTTCTGCCGACGCGGACGTGGACGCCAAAGCTGCCGCTGCAGATAACATCGAAAAGGAGGCCCGATGAGTTGCCTTCGCAATACTGGGCGCGCCATCGTGCGTCCGCTGCTGCGCTTTGCGTTAACACTCTTTGCCGCCTCCATCATCATCTTCGCGCTCATGCGCGCGGTGCCAGGCAACCCGGCGCGGGTGGCGCTGGGAGTGAATGCGACCGAAGAGGCCGTCGACGAGCTCAGCTCTGAGCTGGGACTGGACCGCCCGCTGCTCACGCAATATTGGGAGTGGATAAAAGGCCTATTTACCGGCAGTTTTGGGCAGTCTTTGTCCTCGCAGCAGGATATTACGCCGCTGGTGCTGGACCGCGTCCAGGTCACGCTCATCCTCATTGGCCTGGCGATGCTGCTTGCGCTGGCCGGGGCCATCCCGGTGGGCATGTGGCTGGCACTGCGCAACCGTACCCGCGGCGCGGATGTGGTTTCGGCCGGCACGCAGCTGGGCATTGCGGTGCCCAGCTTCCTCCTCGGCATCATTCTGGTGGCCATCTTTGCCGTCCATCTAGGCTGGCTGCCCGCCAATGGTTGGGTGCCGCCCAACCAGGGCGCGGGCGAGTTTATCCGCCACCTCATTTTACCGGTCATTGCGCTGGCCGTGGTGCAGGGTGCAATGCTGACGCGCTACGTGCGCTCGGCGGTGCTTGATGTGCTGAATCAAGACTATATCCGCACCGCCCGTGCGCTCGGCCAGTCCCCGTGGGAAGCGCTAAAGCGCCATGGCCTGCGCAATGCGGCGCTGCCGGTGCTTACCGTGGCCGGCGTGCAACTAACCACAATGGTCGTGGGTGCCGTGGTGATCGAATCCGTCTTTGTCATCCCCGGTATTGGTTCCATGCTCTTGGACGCGGTATCGGTGCGCGATCTGACCACGGTGCAAACCCTGGTCATGCTGCTCGTTGCCTTCGCCTTGGTGGTCAATGCCTTAACGGATGTGGCCTACCGATTCATCGATCCGCGCATCACGGCAGGTGAGAAATAATGAAGCTGCGTTTTTCTGGCTGGCTGGGAGCCATCCTCGTCGCCGCCACGGTGCTGGTGGCGCTACTTTCGCTGGTGTGGACGCCCTATGACCCGACGCTGGCGCACCCGGATGTGCGCCTTGCCGGTCCCAGCGCCGAGCACCTCCTGGGCACGGACCGCTTTGGGCGCGATACCGCCTCCCGCATCATGGCGGGAGCCCAGATTACGGTCTTTGTCGGGCTCATTGCGGTGGGTATCGCCGCCCTCGTGGGCGTTCCATTGGGCATCCTCGCCGGCATGCGTCGCGGCAGGTGGGTCGATGCGCTGGTGATGCGCGGCGCGGATTTGCTGCTTGCCTTCCCTGCCCTGCTGTTGGCGATTATTGCTGGCGCGGTCTGGGGCCCATCGACGCTTACGGCCATGATTGCCATCGGCATCGCCGGCATTCCCTCCTTTGCCCGCGTGGCGCGTTCGGGCACGCTGCAGGTTATCACGCAGGACTATATTTCCTCCGCGCGCATCTCCGCAGTGCCCGGCTGGAAGGTAGCGTGGCGCCATATCCTGCCTAATATTGCCGGACTGCTCATCGTACAGGCCTCCGTCTACTTCGCCCTCGCCATCCTGGCTGAAGCCGGCCTGTCCTACCTCGGCCTGGGCACTGCCCCACCGGCGGCCTCGTGGGGCCGGATGCTGCAAGATTCCCAGTCGCTGCTAGGCACCGCTCCCCTGCAGGCCTTCTGGCCGGGACTGGCCATTGCGGCGACGGTGCTGGGCTTTAACCTGCTTGGCGACGCCCTCCGTGACCTCCTCGATCCCCGCCTGAAAGGATCCGCGCGATGAGCCTGCTCCACGTAGATAACCTGACCGTCACCGCCCCCGGGTCCACCACTGCCCTTGTGGGGCCGCTTAACTTCGAGCTCGCGGCCGGTGAAAAACTCGGCATGATTGGTGAATCCGGCTCCGGAAAATCGCTCACTGCGCTATCCATCATGGGGCTTTTACCCGATGGGGTACGCGCGAGCGGCTCCGTCACCGTGGATGGCTACGAAGTAGTCGGCGCACGCGATGCCCGCATCCGCCCCCTGCGCGGGAAGACCATGGCCATGGTCTTCCAAGAACCGATGAGCGCGCTGGATCCGCTTATGCGCGTGGGCAAGCAGCTGGCTCAAGCCGGGGTGCGCGATGCCGCAACCGCTCTCGAAGAGGTGGAGCTTGATGCCGACATTGCCTCCCGATTCCCACATCAGCTCTCCGGCGGCCAGCGCCAGCGCGTGCTCATTGCCATGGCCATGGCCGGCCACCCCGATCTGCTCATCTGCGATGAACCAACCACCGCGCTGGATGCCACCACGCAAGATGGCGTGTTGCGCGTCATCGAGCGCGTAACCAAGGCTCGCGGCACCGCGCTGGTCTTCATCACCCATGACCTGGGCGTCATTCGCCGTATGTGCCCCAACGTCCTAGTCATGCACCAGGGCGCGGTGGTGGAATCCGGCCCCACCGAGCGCGTGCTTGCCCAACCCGAGCATCCCTATACCCGCACGCTCATCTCCTCCTCGCGGCCGCCGGAACTTAGCCTTTCTCGGGCCACGGCGGAAGATGCGTTGGTGACGCTACGCGGGGTCAGCAAGGTCCACGGCGCACATGCAGCACTCGATGGCATCGATCTGCGCGTGCACCACGGCGAGCGTCTGGGCATCGTGGGCGGATCCGGTTCAGGCAAGACCAGCCTGCTCAAACTCATCGCCGGGCTCGACCAGCCCACGAGCGGTGACATCGACGTCCGCGGTCGTGTGCAGATGGTCTTCCAAGACCCACAAGGCTCGCTCAACCCGCGCCTGAAAATCTGGAAATCCATCGCAGAGGCCATCCCTGGCAATCCCGGCAAGGCCGACAAGCGCGCTCGCGCGGCGGCCGCGCTCGAGGAGGTCGGGCTGCCATCCGAGAGCCTCGATCGCTTCCCGCACGAGTTCTCCGGTGGCCAGCGCCAACGCATTTCCATCGCCCGCGCGCTGTGCGGCGAGCCGGATATCTTGCTGGCCGATGAAGCCGTCTCTGCCCTCGATATGTCGGTGCGCGCACAGGTGCTGGAGTTATTGGCGGGGGTCATCGCCAAGCGCAAGCTCACCCTGCTCTTTGTCACCCACGATCTCGCGGTGGTGCGCCACCTGTGCGAGAGCGTTGCGGTCCTTGAACGCGGCCGGCTCATCGAGCACGGAGCGACCGACTCCGTGTGGGCCTCGCCCAGCACGGACTACACGCGCCGGCTCATCGCGGCCGCCGACATGTAAAGCGGGTGGCTTCGGGCGTAAGGTAGTCGGGTCAGATAACTCCGCCGAGAAAGGATCCTGCTGCTCCGTGGCCACCCAGCTTGACTATCCCATCCCGCAGCGCCCCAGCACCACCCAATTGCTCACCGCGTTTAATAGCGCCTCGGTGCGCTGGCCCGGTGCGCTGCGCGCGGGCTTGGCGATTCTCTTGCCCGGCGCCATCGCGCTGCTGACCGGCCACGACTACGCCATCCTGCTTATTTCCACTGGCGCGTTCACCGTCATCTTTGGCGAGGGCCACCCTTATCGCACCCGCCCGCGCGTTATGCTCACCGCCGGCACCGCACTCATTACCGTCGCGGCCGTGGGCGTGCTGGTAGGCCACCTCATCTTTGCGCCTGGCCACGGCCATTGGTGGCTGCTGCTGGCGGGCCTGTACACCACGGCATTGGCTGCCGTGTGCGGCTTTGCCCAAAATGCCCTGCGCTTGCCGCCGCCGGGCACCTTCTTCTTGGTCATGGTCGGCGGCGGTTCGGTGATGCTTGCGCGCACCGATGTCACCGTGGGCCAGCTGCTCTTTTGGGCGCTGACCGGCATGGTAGCCAGCCTCGTGCTCGGCATGGCGCCGGCCCTTATTGACGCTCACGGCCCCGAGCGCCGCGCGGTTGCCGCACTCGAAAAGGCCGCGGCCGCCTTCAAGGATGGCCGCGACGATTCCTTGGCCCGCCACCACCAGGCGCAGACCGCGCTCTTTGCTGCCTGGCAGGCGCTTTCCGACGCCCACATTATCCGCGGCGGCCGCATCATCGACCCCCAAGGCGCCCACCTAGTGGAGCGCGCCCTCGCAGCCCAGCACACCATCGTGGCGCATAACCGCGCCTTGGATTTAGGCTCCGATTCGGATCAGCTCACCGATAATGTCACCGACGTCGATCCGGATCGCACCGCCATCCCGCACACCCGCCCCACCGGCCGCTACCGCTTGTATCGCGCCGCGGTCCGGGATTCGCACGCCATGGTCACCACCCAAAAGATTGTCCTCTCCGCGGCCATTACCGTGCTGGTGGGTCTCTCCCTCGGCTTCGACCGCCCAGACTGGGGCGTGGTCTCTGCTTTCCTCATGCTGCAATGGGGACCCGACCATGTACCGGGTACTGTCCGCGGCATCCACCGCATGCTCGGCTCTGTCGTCGGCGTACTGCTGTTTTCTATCCTCCATTACTTTGGCATCAGCGGCTGGACGCTCCTGCTCGCGCTGGCCGCGTGCCAATTCTGTGCCGAAATCTTCGTGGCGAAGAACTACGCCATCTGCGTTATCTTCTCCACCCCGCTCGCCCTCCTCATGGGCAACTCCGCCACCCGGCCCCTGTGGCCCACCATCCAGGCTCGCTGCGGCGAGATCGTCCTATCTATCCTCATCGCCACCGCGGTGCTGTGGCTATGGCAGCGCAGCGCCCCCGTGCGCAATCAGGCCCGCCTGCAGGTCCGCGCGATGGAGTCCATGGCCACCCTGCTCGGCCTGCTCTTTGTTAATACCCCAGATGCCGTGCTGTCCGCGCGCCGCGACCTGCAATACGAGCTGCTCTCGGAGCGCCGCGCCATCCAGTCCCTCGCCGTGGATAACCCCGATACTGTGCGCCAATTCTGGGCACGGCACATTGCCGTACAACACGCCGGCTACTTCCTGCTAGATTTCTGCACCACCCACCCAGACCGCACCGCTACCCGCGCGGAGCTCGATTCCCTGGTGCACGAAGTCCGTGCGGCCCGCGCCGCCTAAAACAGCGGATACTCCTCCATCACCTCGTAGCGCGGCCCGCCGCCACGGCCCTCACCGAGGTGGGATTGCATCAGACACAGGCGGTCGGCGCGAAAATCCGGTCCCCGATACACCGATAACGCGCGCACATAATCCGCCAGCGCCCACGGCTCACGGGTCCGCCGGCCGGCACGCGCGACGGTGAGGTGGGGGCGGTGGTGGCTAAAGGGGACGTCGGCAAGCTGGCACTCCGCCATCAACTCCCGCACACCGCGCACCTGCCCGCCGACGCCCACCCACAGCGTGCGCTGCTCAAAGCTCCCCGCACCGCTTAAACACACATCCAACGCCGCGCGCCCTGCCACCGCGTGGGCTAGGTGCTCGCGCACCGCCGCGGCATCATTGGGCTGATCGCCATAAAACGCCATGGTCAGATGCCAATTATCCGGATCCGTCCAGCGCAGCTCATTAGTAGTTGCCGCGTGGATGGGCCGCAGCGTATGCACCAAATGCTCGCGCGCGGCGGCCGAGGGCAATAGCGCAGCAAAGACGCGGATCATGGCCTAGCTGGCATAGACATTGAGGCGCAGTTCCGCGTCCAGCAGGTGTTCTTCCTCGCGCTCAAAGACGGCGAAGGCATGCAAAATATCCGCAACAGCGGTGGAATTATCATCAAACTCGGGCATGCGATATCTTCTTTCAAACCACAAAGGAGGCACAAGAATCACGCTCGATTCTTCTGCCTCCACATAGTAGCTGACAATGATGTAATTATCCGCCCTTGACCACCGTGACCTGCCAACCAGCATCGCCCGAGCGATGGAAATCACGAATCTTGTGGCCCTCATCGGCCGCCCACTGCGGAATGGATTCGGTGGCCTGGGTGCAGTCAAAGTCAATAACCAGCGCCTCGCCCGGCTCCAGCTCCGCCATGACCTGCTTGGCCTCAATCAGCGGGAACGGGCACACCGCGCCAAGGGTATCGAGCGCATAGCGCCCGCCGCCCAGCGCGCGGGCCTTGTCCTTCGCCTGCGGCTTGGTCTTGAGAGCTACTGCCCCGGTGGCAGTGGCAAAGCTCGGCAGCACCTTATCCTCGGCGGCGACCGCAGAGTTATCCACGGATTCCTCGGTGGAGTAGGTCTGCGGCTGCTGCGGCTCACTCTTGGGTTTCAGCCACAGGCGCGCGCCCGCGCCGACGCCGAGGGCCATAAAGAACAGCGCTACCCAGCCCTGGAAGCTAAACAGGGAGGTCTCCACCATGCCGTTGCCCACGGTGCAGCCGCCGGCCAGCGACGCACCGACACCCATCATGATGCCGCCCCAAATAGCGCGGGTCGCGGTCTGCGCATCTGGAACGCGCACGCGGAACTCACCGGCGGACTTGGCGGCGATAAAAGCACCCACCAATAGGCCGATGACCAACAGGGTGCCCCAGTTCATGCGCGCGGAATCACCAGTGGCTGCCCAACGCACGATGTCCGCGGTCGGTGTGGTGATGCCGAGGCCGCCATTGCGGCCAGCGTTGGCCGAAAGCACAAAGCCCACCGTGCCAATGATGCCAACGAGCACGGCCGCGATGTTCATGTTCAGCGGCTTGGCGTACCACGGCTGAACCAGGTCCACCTTGGGGCGGCCGGCGTCTTTGGCGCGATAGTGGCGCCACAGCAGGAAGGTCACGACCCACAGGACAGCCACCAGGATCCACGGCGAGATATGCAGCGCGCCGTGGATGGTGGTGACCGGGAGGGCTCCACTGCTTGAACCAGTCATTGGCACCAGACAGCGGGCCGGACTTCATGGCCGCGGCAGAAAGCCCATAAAACAGCAGCGCAATCCACGAGCCGACCAGGCCCTCGGCCGAGCGGTACCACGTGCCGGACGCGCAACCGCCGGACAAGATGATGCCGAGGCCAAAGATGAAGCCGCACACGATGACGGCTACCGGCTTGAAATCGCTAAATTCCGGCGAAAGCACGCCCGTGCCAATCAACAGCGTCAGGCCAAAGGCATGCACCGAAATCAAAATGAGCAGGGCGGTAAAGCCGCGCCAGGTCTTATTGAGGAAAATATCGCGCAGCATACCGGTTACGCAGAAGCGCCCGCGCTGCAGCACGGCGCCGAAAACGATGCCGGTGAGAAGTCCGGTAATAATCACTATTTCTCCTTGTTTCGAATCAAGGGCTTCAGCCTACGACACCTAAGACAGAATTGTCTATAATTGACGTACAACCCGGTTCTAGGGTGGCAGATTTCCGCGTTTCGGTCGGTCTTCCCTATGCCGCCTCAGGCCCCCAGCCGCTCCGGGCACGATTAAGGAGAATTAACCTATGGGCATCCCAGATGACGTAGTACTCGATGGATATACTCTCATCGAGCAACACGCAATCGACCACGAGTTCTTGCTGCGCGGCTCTCCGCTGGGCACCGAAACTCCCCTCCTCTTCGCCCTGACCATTGCGGGCGTACTGCTGGTTGCGGCGAGCTTCTTCCTCCGCGGAGGAAGCCGCGTCGCCGCCGGCCTGGTGGGCGCCATCCTCACGCTAACCAAGCTGTGGTGGATGCCCTTCGCGCTATGGCAGCAATTCGATGACGGCCAAGTATTCGGCTACACGCTCAAGTACTTCCCGCAGTACTGGCCGGTGGCGTCCCTTATCGTCGGCGTCATCGCGCTGGTGGGCCTAGCCTCCGCCATTTTCCGCCGGCCCTAGCGGCCCAGCCCAGCCGCGACTAGCCGCCGAGCACCGCAATCGCGATGTGCACCCGATTGGTGCCATCGATCTTGGCCAGGATGTGCTTCATGTGCGTCTTGACCGTGGTCAGGGAGATGAATAGCTGCTCGGCAATCTCGGCGTTGCTCAGTCCTTGGGCCACCAGCTGGGCAATTTCATTTTCGCGCTCGCTCAGCTCGGCCAGCCCGCTGGGCTGAATCATCTCTTGTTCCGGCTGCGGCGGCGTGGCTGCCAGCCCCACCAGGTTTTCTAATACCTTCGGGCTAAGCTGCTGCTGGCCTTGGGCCGCCGCTCTTACCGACGCCACCAGCGCCTCCGGCGCCGTCGTCTTCAACAAGAAGCCCACCGCCCCAGCGCGCAGGGCGTGCAGGATAAATTCGTCGGTATCAAAGGCGGTGAGCATCACCACCGGGATATCGCGCGCGCCGGCGAGCGAATGCAGTTGCGCCGTCGCCTCGATGCCGTCCATGACCGGCATGCGGATATCCATCAGCACCACATCCGGTTCCTCGCCCAGGATAAGTTCGATGCCTTCCTTGCCGTTGCCGGCCTCGCCGATGACGCTGATGCCCGGCGCGCCTTCCAAGATCATGCGCAGGCCGTGGCGCAGCAGCGGCTCATCATCGACGAGCACCACACGAATCTCACTCACTGTACTTCCTTCCTCGGCAGGCGCAACGTCCACGAGAAGCGTCCTTCCTCGTCGTTTACCTGCAGCGATCCGCCCACCACACTAGCGCGCTCGCGCATGCCGACGATCCCGTACCCTCCACTGTTCCCACTCCCCTTTTCCTTGGCCTGGGCTGTGGGGTTAGACATGGTGATAGACAGGGCGTCGGCAAGCGCGGCGATGGTGATGGTCACCGGCTTACCCGGCGCGTGCTTGCGGGCGTTGGTCAAGCCCTCCTGGACCGCGCGATTGAGCGCGTGGCCGGCCATGGTGCTCAGCTCCTCCAGCGATTGCGGCCCCGCGCCCGCCCGGTAGCGCACTTCCACCTCCATGCCCGCCTGGCGGGAACGCTCCACCAGCGATTCCACGCCCTCGCGCGGATCTATGCGCCCCTCGCTGCGCAGCGAGTGCAGCGCCTCGCGCAGATCCCCCACGGCGGCCTCGGCTTCATCGCGTATCGTGCGCGCAGATTTCCGCGTCTCTTCCGGATCTAGATCCTTGCGGTAGGCCAGCCCGCCCGCGTAGACCGCAATCATGCTCAGCCGATGCGAGAGCGTATCGTGCATATCCCGAGCAATCCGGTCGCGCTCTTCCTGCCGCGCGAAATTCTCCCGAGTGGCCATTTCCTCGTGCGTGAGCTCCGCCTGCGCCTGCAGCGCAATCGTGCGCTCTTTTTGGTTCGAGCGAACCAACCCGACGACTAAAACCACTACTGCTGGGAGGATGATGGCAATGAAAAATCCCAGCTTCCCGGGAGCATTAAGCCCTTCGCTTCGAGATAAATCGAGAGTGACCAACTCCGAGGCCACCATGGCCGCACATACCGTCGCCATCCACAACCGGCTGCGGCGCGAGGCCGCCGAAAACGCCGCCATCATTACCGAAGGCCGGAACTCGGCAATCGAAACCGTCGCCGAAATGATCGTCGCCGCTACCAACGCACTGCGCGGGCCGGGCTGTGCGCTGCGCGGGTCACGCTCTCGGGCGGCATGGCGGAGAGCAAGGGGCAATAAGATCCACGTGCCGACCATCACCGCGGAAAAAATAAACAGCCTTTCGGGCGATCCGTCGCTCTCGCTAAACCGGACGGAAAAGACGGCAAAATCGCCTATCACTGCCACCGCCGCAATGATGAGCTTCTGCCACATCGGGCGCTGGAACATCTCGTCGGATTTTCGGAACAACTTCATAACGCGCACCAGTCTAAGCCGACCCGCCGCCAGCGCGGTATCCCCCGCAGGGAGGATTCTCCGTCCTCAGCCACGCGCCTCTAAGACCATAATGGCGATGTGCACGCGGCTCGTGCCGCCGATCTTTTTCAAAATGTGCTGCATATGAGACTTCACCGTGGCCATGGACACCACCAGTTGGTCGGCGATGTCTTGATTATTCAAGCCCTGGGCCACCAGCTCGGCGATTTCGCGCTCGCGGGAGCTAAGCCTACCTAGGTGGTTGCGGGCGGTGCGGGCGTGGTGTGAATGGACGTCGGAAAGCGCGGGGCTTTGCATGCCCACCAGCTTGTCGACGACCTCTGGGCTCAACAGCGGCTGCCCCGCCGCGGCCGCACGCACAGCCGCCATGAGCGATTCCGGTGGCGTTGACTTGAGCAAGAACCCGGCCGCCCCGGCGCGCAGGGCCCGCAGGATGAAGGAATCGGTATCGAAGGCCGTGAGCATGATGATCGGCACTGTCTGGACGGACAGAATCTTCTCCACGGCGGCGATGCCATCCATGACCGGCATGCGAATATCCATCAGCACCACATCGGGCTGCGTATCGAGGACGGTAGCCACCGCGTCTCGGCCATTGCTCGCCTCGGCCACGACCTCGATATCGGGCGCGTTGGATAGCAGCAGGCGCAGCCCGCTGCGGACTAGAGCCTCGTCATCAACGAGCACTACGCGCAGGGCATCGGCCATCATGCTCCCTTTCCTACTGGTTGATTCCACCGTGCGCGCCAGAACTTCGACGCAACGGACGTATATGCCACTGTAAGTGCCATGAACATTGCCAGTGCTACCGGCACTATCTTGGCGTGGCCCACCACTACGCCGTTGAGGAACGAGGGCACGAGAATATCGTTTAGCTTTTCGAAGAATTTGGGGAAAAATTCGATGACTAGCGTGGCCGCAATGAATGTCAGCGCAGCCTGCAGGAACAACGTCCACAGGCTTATCCGGTGCAGCTGCTTATCGATGTCCGGCTTCCCCACCGCCGCAAACATCACCCTCGCGCCTTGCCCGCGAAACTCCGGCACGACGTAACCGCGGCGCTCCACCAGCTCGATGCGGTCTGTGTCTTCGGGCGCGTTATCGTCGCTGTGCCCGCGCAGGAATTCCAGGCTATAGGCCGAGTCATCGGTATCGGTATAGCTGAGCTTGCGCGAAGTTCCGTCAACGGTGGAGGTAAAAAGACTGCGCTGAAAGTCTAAGTATTTTCCCGTCCACCCCTCACGGGCCGTGGTTTCTTCTAGGTCGATGCGCATGAGCCCGTATTCGGGATGGCGCAGTTGCCAGCTCATCTCGCTCATTGCGCAGCCTCCTTGTGCGTTAGCGGTAGCTGGATACTCCAGCCGAATTCCTCGCCTTCCTTTCCTTTCGGACTTCCCTGGTTAGCCGCGATGCTCATGCGCCCGCCAGAAAGCTCCACACGCTCGCGCAGGCCCACCAGTCCGTAACCACCTGAGGTGTCCGCGCCATAGCCCGTGTCGGCTCCTGGGGTCCCGCGCGACACTGGGTTTCGCATCTCGATGTCCACCGCGCCGGACGTCTCGCGCACCGTGATGCTTACCGGCTGGCCGAGCGCGTGCTTGCGTGCGTTCGTCAGGCCCTCCTGTACTGCGCGGTGCACGGCGTGCTGCGCCATCGTGGACAATCCAGTAAAAACATCCGGGCCGGCACCGTCAGCGTAGGTCACCTTCACTTCCGTGCCGGCCTCGCGCGCGGCCGCGACCAGCTCCTCTAAGCCGCTGCGTGGATCCTGGGAAAGATCTTCGCGCAAGGCGCTTAGGACGGTGCGCAAATCCTCGACCGCGTTCTGGGCCTCCGTGCGGATGGTGCGCGCTGCGTCTGTGAACTCGGCCGGCACGCCCTCACGCGGATAGCTCAACGCACCCGCATGAATGGCCACAAGGCTCAGCCGATGCGAGAGCGAATCGTGCATATCCCGCGCGATATTCTCGCGCTCCTCTTGCCGCCCGCGTTCTACCTTGGCGCGCATCTCTTCGCGATTCATCCGGGCTTGTTGTTCCACTCGCCACCGCTTTTCGCGCGATTTGGCGCGCTTTTGGCCCACCAATAACCCCGCGACCATCACGACCACGACGAAGATGGCACCAACCCACCCGATCTCGTCCCAGCTCATATAGGGGTTGAAGATGGTATCAATCGCAAATGCCGCCACGAAGCACGCCACTGCGGCCACCGAGCGCGAGGTCGAGCGGCGCGAGACCATGGAAATAAAAGCCACGAGTCCACTTGCCGCGCCAAAATAGGAGCTAGACCCCAGCAGCACGATGCAGCCAGCGATGAAGCTGCGGGTGGAGCCGGCATAGTCGACGTCGGAAAGCTCGCGCGGCTGGTGCTCCAGGGCAAAGGGCAGGGCAATAATACCCAGCACGCCCACCGCAAACCCGGTGCAGATATAGGGCCCATACTCCGCAAACGACGGCGAATACTCCTCAATGTCGAGGTTCATCAGCACCATGCCGATGAGCCAATTCGCCACCGCGCAGGCAGCCACAATGCCCGCCGTGCTCCACTTCGTTCTGATCATGGCCTCAAGCTTAAGCCGGCGGCCATAGTCCCTAGGGATGAATTATTTTTGCACCCCGGCCGCATCGCGCATGGCCTTCGTCTGCGCGGACGGATGCTCATTTTCGGTGGCCAAGCGTTCAAATGCCACGGCCGCTAGCGCCGCGGACTGCATTCCCAACACCGAGTCATCGAAACGCATCATCGGTGAGTGGTTCCACTCGCGCTGATTTTCGGGCTTGTCCGGATTGGCCGTGCCCATCCACATAAACGTGCCCGGCACCTGCGCGAGGACATAGCCGAAGTCCTCGGAGGCCATCATCGGGGCATCGAACGGCTGGACGTTTTCAGTGCCAAACATCTGGCTCCACAAGGTGGCGGCGAACTGATTTTCCCGTGGATTCGTCTTGGTGGTCGGGTACAAAACCTCGAAATCCACCTGTGCGGTGCACCGGTGCGAAGCAGCGACGGAGCTGGAGACCTCCGTAATCATCTGCCGCACGGCGTCGATCTTCTCATCGCGCAGCACGCGCACCGTAGCACCCAAGGCCGCACGCTCCGGTATGGCGTTATACGCGCCGTCTCCCGCCCACAGGTTGGTCACGGTAATAACGATGGGCTCGAGCGCATCGAAGCGGCGAGTCAGCGCGGTCTGCAAAGACATCTGAATCTCCGCCAGCGCGGCCACCGGGTCGATGGCATCGTGTGGGCGGGAGCCGTGCCCGCCCTTGCCCAGCACAGTAATGGTCAGGTTGGACGAGCTAGCCATCATCGGGCCTGGCACGTAGTGGAAGGTGCCGCGGTCCTGCGGGCCAACGTGGAGGCCGTAGGCGGCAATGGGGCGTCGGCCAGCGGCGTCGAGAACGCCCTCTTCAATCATCGGCAACGCGCCGCCTGGGCCCTCTTCCCCGGGCTGGAACATAAAGGTGACATCGCCGTGCAGCTCCTCGCGGTGCTCGCACAGAATCCGCGCCGCGCCCACCAGTCCGGCGGTATGCAGGTCATGGCCGCAGGCGTGCATATAGCCATTCGTCGAGGCAAACGGGCTGCCGGTCTGCTCGCGCACCTCCAAGGCGTCCATGTCCGCACGCAAAAGCACCGACACCGGCCGCTCGCCGCGCTGACCGCCGCGCAGCACGGCCACCACCGAGCTCAGATCCTGGCCCACGTGGATCTCCAGCGGTAGGCCCTCGAGCGCTTCCAGGACCTTCTTCTGCGTGCGCGGCAAATCCAAGCCGATTTCCGGATTGCGGTGCAGGTCGCGGCGGAAGTTCTGCAGCTCCTCGAGCATCTCCTCGCCCATTTCCTGGAAGACCTCGGTGGCCATCCGCTCGCCAATGCGCGCCCGAGTCACCGGCAGGGGCGGCAGCTGCTGAGCCTGGCGCGGGGCGGCCAGACGTCCGGGGGTGGTGGGGCGAGTCCGCTTGGTCGGGTCAGTCATGGGGGCTCCTTTTCTCGCTTTCGCATTCGAGGGTACCGCAGGTTATCCACAGGCCGCCCGGCGGGTTCGGGGTTGGTGTGACAGGTGGGGCGAGTTATCCACAGGCTGGCGTGGGTGGGCTACCACGGTCTTGCGGGGTGACTTAGGCTCACCGGCATGACCCGCTTGCAGGACTACGCCCGCCAACTTGCCTCGCCGATGGAGCTTCTCGGCGAGGTCTCTGGCGCGCGCGAGGCCGACCTGCGCCGGCTGGGACTTCCCCGGCAGGAGGCCCGGAGCCTGCTTGCGCTTGCCGACGTCTACTTTGGCCCCACCTCCTTCACCCGCCGGCAGCGTTCGTGCCGGGCGACCAAGCATTGCTTGGCGACGTTGAAGATCATTGAAAAATACGTTTCGCGCACGAAATCCAAGCGGGATGCGTGGGCGCTGCGCGCTGAATTATGCGCGACCAACCAGGACGTGGAGCGGCTCGCGCGCACGCGATTGAAGGAGATGTATCCGCCGCGACAGCCGGAAAAGGGCGTGCGGATGACGCGGCGCAAGGGCGGCCCGTCGACGCTTTCGATTACCGGCGATTCCGATTTCATTGCTGACCTGCACGCCAGCATCAATGAGGAAAAGCCGCTTGATTCCGTGGAGAATATCTTCTTCCGCGGCGGGGCTACGGCGCGGCCTACTGCCACGACGGATATCATCATCCAGCTCGATGAATTGGATGAAATCTTAAGCGGTGGAGGCGAGGAAATCACGCTGCGGCTGACTAATGGAGCCGAAATCAGCGGCGCCCAGCTGGTAGAAAAGCGCTTGGCTGAATGCGGGCTCGTCACCCTCGTTCATCCTTATGAGGGAGCGGTAAACCTGTATCGCACCTCGCGGCATGCCTCGGAGAAGCAGCGGCTCATGGCGGGCGCGGAAAACCCCATCTGCCCGTGGGCCGAGTGCAACTATCCGGCAGATAAGTGCCAAATCCACCACCTGCAGGCATGGAAACACGGCGGCGAGACCAATATGGCGAATCTCAGCGTGGCGTGCCCGTATCACAACGGCGTCAACGACGACGATCCGCACGCGCCGCCGGTGCGCGGCCGGCTCGAGCGCCGGCAGGGCCGAATAGTCTGGGTCCCGCCGTGGACCAATTCAAGCTGAGCGCCCTGCCTCGCTATTTACGAACTCAGCTCACCCTGCACAGTTTTCGCATATACTGCAGGGCAGCGAAGCTTGCCTAGGCTTGGAGGAGCGAGCGGCCGAAGAAGTCGGAGTCGTCGGCAACGCCGGGCAAAGCATAGAAATAGCCGCCGCCGTAGGGGCGGATATAGTCCGCGAGCGGTTCGCCCTCGAGGCGTTTTTGCACCGTGATGAACTGACGCTCCAAGTCCTGCTGGAAACAGATGAAGACCAAGCCGACATCGAGGGTGCCGTTGTCACGCACTCCGTTGTCATAATTATAAGCGCGACGCAACATGAGCTGGTCGGAGGTTTCTGGCGTGCGCGGATTGGCGAGGCGAATATGCGCATCGGTAGGGATGACGTCACCGGTGGCATCGTCGAGGTAGTTCGGCTCAGCGTACTCGTCACCACCGGAAAGTGGGCCGCCGGTAGCACGGTCGCGGCCGAAGATTTGTTCCTGCTCGGCAATGGAGATGCGATCCCAGAATTCGGTATACATAGCAATCAGGCGAACCACCATATAACTGCCGCCGGCGGCCCAGTCTGGCTCGTCCGCGCCGGCCCACACCAGCTTGTCTTGATCCTCTTCGGCCGGATTGACGATGCCATCTTTGAACCCAAGATGATTTCTTTGGGTACCAGAAGGCCGCGGCTCGTTCATATAGCCGTTTTGGCGCCAGCGCACAGCGACGTCGCCGCGGGTGTGCCGAAGGATATCGCGCAACGCGTGAATGACGGTATCGTGCTGATCGGCGCAAATCTGCAAAGCTAGGTCGCCGTGGCACAGCTCGTCCTTCAAGGTGTCATCAGCGAAAGCCTGCATAGAGCTCAGGTGGCTAGGCTTGTGGGGTTTTAGGCCAAAGCGGTCGTCGAAAAGCGAATCGCCCACGGCAAGGGTTATGGATAGGCTATCGGTGGGAAGCTTTGGACCCAGCTCGCCGGAATCACCGGCGGGATAGGCTATGCCATCGGCCGCGGTGGCTCCGCCGGTGGTAAGAACGCGGGCGCGCTCGGTGATGGTACGAAACAGCTCTTCCAGGCGCGATTTTCCTGTGAACTGTATGTCGAGGGCGACGACCTCGGAATACTTTTGGGCTGGGTTGACAATACCCTGCTGGTGCTCGCCATGGAAAGGAAGATCGAGCGGGTCATCCGCATTGGTGCGCGGCGAAGGCACAGCGGGATCGGCCGAAGAATCCTTGCCATGCTTTGAGGAGCCGAAGGAGGAACCAGCAAAGCTTGACTGCGCGTTGGCTGCCGCGGCTGGGCCGGTAAGCGCGGCGGTTGCAGCAAGGCCAGAGAGAAAGGAGCGGCGGGAAAAATTAAACGGGCAGGGCACTAATCCATCCTTCTAATAACGGTCATCGTGGCGACCGGGGCAAGCAACTCATTAGCACGGGCAACGGCCGACTGCAGGCGCATCTGATCCTTTTGCGACCATTTGTCAAAAGCGGTGTCATACTTTTCATCGAATTCACCGGCGATCTTGTCGAGCTCATCCAGCTGGTCATAGATTGGCGCGGTATCCAACCCACGGCCCTCAACGAGGGAGCGGACGGCATCCAGTGTCAGCCGAGTGGAAGTAACATCGCCGCGCAGCGCGGTGGGCAGAGCATGAGCGCCGAAGTCACGCTCGCCACGCATGTCGAAGCGCTCAAATTCCTCCATCACCTCGTGGGTGCGCAGGCCGTAATCGGGTGCGGGAATGGCGAAGTGGGAGGTCTCGAGGGCACGGGCGGTTTTATCGACGGCGTCGGCAAGCGCGCGGGCAGGCTTGGCCGCATCCTTGACAGGACGCTTGGACCACAGCAGCTTTTCAACCTCCGCGTACCCCTCCAAGTCCGGCCCAGGCCACATTTCGCTGGAATCGTCGAAGGAGCGGTAGGTCTCGAGATAATCGAGGTAGGCCGCTCGGGCGGTGGGACGGTCTTTAGAGGTGGCATCGGCAAGAGCATGAGCCTTTTTCTGCAGCTCAGGAACGCGCTTTTTCTGCTCAGCTGCCTGCTGGATAGCAACGGCTGCGACCTCGCGGTCAGTAATAGGAACCATCTTGGGGGCTTCGGTGAAGGTGGAACCAGTGACCGTGAAATCATCAGACTTCACGGCCGAATCATTGTGGAAGACACAGGTGAGGTGGTAGGTGCCGTCCTGCAGCTTCGGGGCCCACGCGCGCTTGGCTGGAGTACCCACGCGCTCTAGAACTTGGTAGGCATTGCCCGCATCGTCTGCAACGTAGACGGTAAGCGCCAGTCCAGAGGTGTTATAGACCTTCCACTCCGCTTGCCTCTGGACTTTGTCGGGGGTAGGGCACGAATACACGTCGCGCACATTTAGCTGCGGTTCTTTCGGCTTCGCGCTTTTGCTTGTCGATGGCGCCGCCGACTGCGAGTCTCGGGAGCTGGAGCCGAAGGAGCTTAGGGAGCTTTGGGCTACAGCATTTGGGGATACGGCCGCGATGGCAAGCACCGCGGCCGTGGCGATGTGGAATGTCTTCATGGGTTAGAACGGGAGGTTAGGCAGTGGTGGGAGCTTGAAATCCTGCAGCTTTTTCAGGTCCAGGCCGGGGTGGCCATTCATGTACCAAGCTACGATGCCAGCGCCTACTCCTAGGGCAGTAAGGATGGCCGCAATGACGCCGCCCTTGGAAGAACCAGCAGAAGAATTGGAGCCCGAGTCGGCAGGCTTGTTCGTGTCAGGCCGCGGCTTGGACTCTTGGTACAACTTAGTGATGGAAGGCACGCCCTGTTCAGTAACCTTCGGGTCATTCATGTCCTCAACAACGTCCTTGAGGTTAGTGCCAGCGCGAGAGGAATTATCCACCTTTTCGATAGATGCGTAATCCTTAGCAACGGTGCCATCGGTCTCGTTCAGGAAGAGCTTCGGTGCCTTCTCGCCGGCGTTGAAGTCGAACATGTTGTTCAGCTCTCCGGCACGCTCGTCAAAGGCGATTCCACCCAGGCGGCCGAGGCCCCAATTGTCCTGGATGAACTTAGTGACGGAGGTCTGCTCGGTGTAGGTGGAATCGATGTGATTGGTCTTTGCGTACGGGGAAATGACCAACAGAGGCTGGCGGGTGCCTGGACCGCACTGGCCATGCTTATCGCCGGCGACGCCGACCTTCGCTGCGGCAGCGGTACAGATTTCCTTATCCTGGTGCGGATCGTTAGAACCGTTTAGGATTTCTGGGGCTTTGTGGTCATACCAGCCGTCGGAATCATCGTAGGCGATGACCACTGCGGTGGAGTCCCACTCTGGGGAGTTCTGCAGCTCGTTGATGTAGTGAGTAATGAAAGCCTGCTCGTCTAACGGATTGGAGTAGCCGGCGTGGCCGTCCTGGTAGTTCGCGGCCTTCAAGAACGACACGGCCGGCAGATTGCCCTGTTCGACTGCGGTGTCGAAATCCTTCAAGTCGTACTGATGGTTGGCACGATCGGTCTTGCCAATCATGTCATCGCTCGACGGCGCCAAATGGTGCGGATTCGCGGTGGAAGCGTAGTACTGGAACGGCTGGTGGTGCGGGTTATAGTCCGTCTTGTTCTGGCCGGTCAGCGTGGTGTGGGAGGCGCCGCAGCGTGCGCGAGCGTCGTCTGTAGCTTCCTCGGTTGGCCGGAAGCCGCCTTGGAACCAGCCCCAGGTGACGCCCTTGTCATTGAGCTGGTCACCGATGTTCTTGGAGTGCATCGCGGTGACCTGGTTGGTGCCGGCGGAAGAGTTATTCGAGCAGTCGTCGTAAAGCGGATCTGGGTCGCCGACAACAGTGGCGGTCTTGCCATCTTCGGATACCCCAGCGAGGGCGTGGTTCTTGCCAGGTTCGATCTTCTTTTGCTCACCAGTGGCTGGGTCATGCATGGTCCCGCCGGCCACAGTTCCGGAAATCAGATTCAGTGCTCCAGGGGTGGATGGGCCGAAGATGGTGGAGTAGCTATTGTCGTTCATCGCGAAGTTCTGCGCATAGTTCCACATACCGGTGACGGTATTGCCGTCGTAGTAACCCATGGTCATGCCTGGCACGGCGTAGTAACCGTTGGAGGATTTATCGATGTCGGTAGACACGGTCTCTGGGAACTTGTCCATCTTGCCGCCGTTGTACGCGGCCTGCTCATCGCCGTAGTGGTGATTCTGATCCGTGGTGACAGCGTGGTCTGGCCCGATGCGGAAGGGCTTGACGGAGTTGGGGTTCTTCTCCCCCATTACGCCATCGTTTTCGAGGTTGTTTGCTTTAGGGGTGTCCTTTTTGGCAGTGAACTTTGGGGCTTCTTTATCGCTGCCCTGCAGCTTCTCGCCGTCCTTGTTTAAGGCATTCGGATAGGTTCCGAAGTAGTGATCGAAGGAGATATTCTCCGAGTAAATGACTACAACGTGTTCAATCGGGGTGGTGGTGGCCGCCTGGGCGATGCCGGGGACGAGTGAAGTGGTGGCGGCTGCGGTAGCACAGACGGCCACAGCGCGAGAGCGAAGCTTCATGAAAAATCCAACCTTGGTCGAGAATTAGCGGGGCAGGTCGAAAGTGGCTGTGGCTCACCGGCGAGTCATCGGTCGCTTTCGAGTCGAGATTTAACGCCGCTAAAACATAAACCGCAACTAGTTAAAAAGGGCGCCCCAGCCGAGAGGACGCCCTAAAGGGGCAGCTCACCTTGAAATTTTTGACGGCCGCACCCCGGGGGTTGTTAACGAAGAATTAAGAATCTATTTGGATTCGCTTTGCCAATAGGGGGTGCGAGGTTAATCGTCGGCGTCGGTAGACAGCGCGGCCACGAAGGCCTCCTGCGGCACCGAGACGGAGCCCAGCGTCTTCATGCGCTTCTTACCGGCCTTCTGCTTCTCCAGCAGCTTGCGCTTACGGGAGATATCGCCGCCGTAACACTTGGCCAGCACGTCCTTGCGCATAGCGCGGATGTTTTCGCGGGCGATGATCTTCGAGCCGATAGCCGCCTGGACGGGCACCTCGAACTGCTGGCGCGGGATGAGCTCTTTGAGCTTCTTGGTCATCTTATTGCCGTACCACTGGGCGGAATCGCGGTGGACGATGGCGGAGAAGGCATCGACGGGGTCACCGTTGAGCAAAATGTCGACCTTTACCAAGTCCGCGAGCTGCTCGCCGGCCTCTTCATAGTTCAGCGAAGCGTAGCCCTTGGTGCGGGACTTGAGCATATCGAAGAAGTCGAAGATGATTTCGCCGAGCGGCATGGTGTAGCGCAGCTCCACGCGGTCCTCGGAAAGGTAGTCCATGCCGCCCATCTGGCCGCGCTTGGACTGACACAGCTCCATGGTGGGGCCGACGAATTGCTCGGGCACGATGACGGTCATCTTCACCACGGGCTCATAGACCTCGTTAAGTTTTCCTTCCGGCCAGTCAGACGGGTTATGGACCCACTTTTCCTCGCCGTCTTCAGCCACCACTCGGTAGGTCACCGAAGGCGCGGTGGAAATCAGGTCGAGGCCGAACTCACGCTCCAAGCGGTCGCGGGTGATTTCCATGTGCAACAGCCCCAAGAAGCCGCAGCGGAAACCAAAGCCGAGGGCGACGGAGGTTTCGGGCTCGAAGGTTAGGGAGGCGTCGTTAAGCTGCAGCTTTTCCAGGGCATCGCGCAGGTCCGGGAAGTCGGCCTGGGAGATGGGGAAAAGGCCGGAGTAGACCATCGGGTCCGGATCCTTGTAGCCCTTGAGTGGGGTCTCGGCGCCGCCGTTGGACCAGGTGACGGTATCGCCCACCTTGGTCTCGCGGACGTCCTTTACGCCGGTAATGAGGTAGCCCACCTCGCCCGGGCCCAAACCCTCGCACTTTTGCATTGTGGGCGAGACGATGCCGATTTCCAACAGCTCGTGGTTGGCGTTGGTTGACATCATGGTGACCTTCTGGCGCGGGGTGAGCTTGCCGTCCACCATGCGGATATAGGTGACAACGCCGCGGTAGGTGTCGTAGACGGAGTCAAAAATCATGGCGCGGGCCGGCGCATCGGTGTCGAATTCAGAAGACGGCGGCGGCACTAGCTCGCAGACCTTGTCCAGCAGCTCGACGACGCCCTCGCCGGTCTTGCCCGACACGCGCAGCACCTCTTCCGGCTCGCAGCCGATGATATTGGCGATTTCCAGCGCGTATTTTTCCGGATCGGCGGCCGGCAGGTCGATTTTATTGAGGACCGGGATGATTTCCAGGTCGTTTTCCATCGCCAGGTAGAGGTTGGCGAGGGTTTGGGCTTCGATGCCCTGGGCGGCGTCGACAAGCAGGATAGCGCCCTCACACGCCTCGAGGGCGCGGGAGACCTCGTAGGTAAAGTCCACGTGGCCGGGGGTGTCGATCATCTGTAGGACGATCTGCTCCCCCTGCGCGGTGCCGGACTGGGGCACCCAGGGCAGGCGCACGTTCTGCGCCTTAATGGTGATGCCGCGCTCGCGCTCGATGTCCATATTATCGAGGAACTGGTCACGCATATCGCGCTCCGCAACCACCTTGGATAGCTGCAGGATGCGGTCCGCCAGCGTCGACTTGCCGTGGTCGATGTGAGCAATAATGCAGAAGTTTCGGATTCGGGCGGGATCCGTAAACGTCGTGGCCGCAAAGTTTTCAGACATACGTCTACAATAGTCGACATGAAAAGCGGCATGCTCACCCGTCTGCGCCAGGCGCTGGGAATCAGCGAGCGCGAGCCAATAGACACCGGCCTGAGCCGCATTAATTCCCGGTTGGGGCTGGATAGGTCGGATGAGTTCCACGAGCCGCGCAAGGCCGCCGATATCCAGGTCGAGGCCACCGCCTCCCACCCCCGGTCCATATTTTTCACCCCCGATATGGACGGCCAGGCTGATTCCGGCGAGGTGGTCTGGGTGTGGGTGCCGGCCGAAGGCAAGCAGGCGCCACCGCGCGAGCGCGCCATTTTGGTCGTCGGCCGCACCCGCACCACGGTGTTGGGTTTGCTTATCTCCCCCAACCCAAAGCACGCGCTTGACGACGCCTGGCTGGAAATCGGCTCCGGCGAGTGGGACGAGTCCGGCTGCGATTGCTGGGTGCGCCTCGACCGTCTGCTCGAGGTGTCCGAGGAGCAGGTGCGCCGGCAAGGCACGCTTTTTCCGGAACGCAGGTTCGAACGAATCGCGAATAGGTTGCGGGCGCGCTACCACTGGGCCTAGCCGCCGCGCGGCCGGCGGATAGGGAGCCATCGGACTGGGAGCCAACAGCCTGGGAGACGACGGCCGCAGGGAGGGTTTTGGCAGGTCGGGTTCGGCACTGCTATTGTGTGTTGGTTACTTACTTGCCGGGCGCGCTGGTCGGGGCGGGCAGGACCTTGGGTTCGCTCTTCGAATACCAGCGCCGAGCGTCAGTGATTGCTGGCCGCGGGAGTAGTCCGAGTAGGTCGGTTTCTATGTCAATCACTTTCGATTACTAAGAGGTATTTTTCATGGCAAATATCAAGTCCAAACAGAAGCGCGTTATCACCAACGAGAAGGCACGCCGCCGCAACAAGGGCGTTCGCTCCGCCGTCCGCACCGAGATCCGCAAGTTCCGCGAGACCGTTGCCGCTGGCGATAAGGCTGCTGCTGAGAAGCAGCTGCGCGTGGCATCCCGCGCCCTGGACAAGTCCGTGTCCAAGGGTGTCTTCCACCGCAACACCGCAGCCAACAAGAAGTCCGGCATGGCTTCCGCGTTCAACAAGATGGACTAAGAGCCATTGCACAGATCATCCCCCGGTCGCACTCTACGGAGCGCGCCGGGGGATTTTCTTGGCCCACTTTAGGCCGCGGAACCGGCAGGCAAGGCCGGGCGGGACTTAAGCGGGGTGCTTAGGCCAGTTCGTCGTTGAAATAGTCTTCGAAGATGACGCCGGCGTTGCGGAAGGCGTCGGCAAGCGAAGTGCCGCCGCGGGTTTCCACGAAGGTCTCGAAGGCGGTCAGGAACTGGATGTAGATGATGTTGACGGTCGGCGTGAGCCGCGGATCGGAGGACTTCCAGCCCTCGCGGGCCTGCACAGCCTGGCGGACGCGCTGAATGATGCGGCCATTGCGCTGGCAGTACAGGGCACGCAGTTTCGTGTCCTTAGCCAGCGCCTGGGCCGTAAGCTGAGAAATTTCGGGAAAGAACTCATCGCCTACGGCACGGTTAAACTCGGCCATGGCTATGATTTCGGAATCTTCGCGCAGGCTTCCGGTAGGCAAGCCAGCGGCGAAGTTTTGGAATTGGTTCTCCACTTCCTCCGACATTTCGGGGCCTAAAACTGCCGATTCTTTGTCTTTAATGTAATTAAATAGGGTACGGCGGGAAACGCCCACTTTGTGAGCGAGCTCCTCCATGGTGAACCCGTCATAACCATTCTCAATGACGAGGTTGAGCGCAGCGACTCGGATTCTTGATATACGCGGCATGAATGCCCCTTTCTGTCCCGACGCTCTACAAGCTTCAGTATCTTTTCTTTCGCCCCAAGGAATTGCGCGGAAATTCTATTTTGTCTACAAACTAAGGGATTTTGAGGCGATTTTATTACCTTATATTCGGTCAGGGAAACCACCATGCGCGTCATGGAAATTCCCCGCCGGTGCGTCTGCACATTTTCGCCCGTCATGGCACTATTTGGGAAAACTGTGACGTTAGACAACCAAACGCGCTAAGCCCGCCCGGCCGCGCACCCGATTTATCCGATCACGCGTTCGAAAGCCCGATGGTACTTGTGTCCGGTGGGGCGGCTAAGATGAGTCAACGATGAAAAACGTTAAGCCACTGGTGAAATGGGCGGGCGGGAAGCGCCAGCTCTTGCCGCATATCCACGCCGCCCTGCCGGCGGAGACTCCGCGGCGTTTTTATGAACCCTTCATCGGTGGCGGCGCGGTGCTTTTCTCTCTCGAACCGGCCAGCGCACAGGTCAACGATCTCAATGGTGAACTCATCAACCTCTATGAGGTGGTGCGCGACGGCGTCGATGAGCTCATTGCCGAGCTCGCGGGCTACCCCAATGAGGCAGAGTTTTTCTATGCGCTGCGCGCAGTGGACCGGGATGCCCGAAAGTTTGCCGCCCTCTCCCCTGTTGAGCGCGCCGCGCGGACGTTGTATCTCAACCGCACCTGCTATAACGGCCTGTATCGCGTGAACGCGGCGGGGCAATTCAACGCGCCGTTTGGGCGTTATAAGAATCCCACCATCTGCGATGAAGACACGCTGCGCGCGGTGCACCGCTATTTTGCGGATAATGATGTGGCCTTCTCGCAGGGCGATTTCGCCGCGGCGGTGGCAGAGGCACGCGAAGGAGACTTTGTGTACTTCGACCCTCCCTATGACCCGGTGAACGTGACGAGCTCGTTTACCGGCTACCAAAAGGGCGGCTTTGATAGAGCGGAGCAAGAGCGGCTCAAAGAGGTCTGCGATGACTTGGATAGGCGCGGGGTGAAGTTCCTCTTGTCGAATTCAGCTACCGATTTCATCCGGGAGCTGTACGCGGACTATGAAGTAGGCATCGTGGGGGCGACGCGGGCGATTAACTCCGTTGGCTCGAAGCGGGGCAAGGTCGACGAAGTCCTGGTACGCAATTACGAGGTCCGCGGTGACTAGCGGGTCGCAGGCGCAGGGGTTGCGGGAGCAGGAGTTGCGGACGCGCTTTGGCGTGCCGGAGTCGATGAAGCTCGGCGTCAATGACTGTGGCTGGCTGCGCATCCTGGCGGCGGGATACGACGCGGAGCTGGAGCGGCGCGGATATTTCTATATCGGCGCGCGGGAGCTAGAACGGCTCTCGGGCCGGCAGCCACGGCTGATGGCCAAGCATGATTTTTCTACGTCGCGGCCGTGGATTTTTCAGCGTCTCCGCCTGGGAATCGTGCCGGTCAGCCGGAGCGAATACCTGGTGGGACGATTCAACCTCTACGAACGATTTCCAGAAACGCAGCGCGGCGAGGTGCGCACGCTGGAGCTGCCGGCAGGACTGGACACCCTCTCGTTGGAGGGGGTGAGCTCGGAGGCGGTGGCGTTAAATGGGGCGTCGGCAAGCGGGATGCTCGAGGACTTCCTCGGGTGTGCGCCGTTGCAGGCCACGGTGGCGGGGCGCATGTCTACGCGCGGCATTGAGGTGCGGCTGCCGGACTTGGGCGTGGATGTGGCGGTGGACCGCGCGCAGATGGAAATCGACGGCGGCTTTGAATCGCTCGAGCACCTAGTGCTGGTGGAGGCGAAGAACCACCTGTCGGAGGATTTCAATATCCGGCAGCTGTATTTTCCGTATCGGCGTTTCCAGCAGCGCCTGGCCAAGGATGTGGTGCCGGTCTACCTGGTGTATTCCAATGGCATTTTCCACCTGTACCGCTATGAGTTTCGGGACCCAGCGGATTTTCGCAGCATTGCGCTGGTCGATAGCGCCCGATACGCACTGTCCTCCTCGCACTTGGATGCGCAGGCGGCGCTCGACATCGTGCGGGCGGTAGCGCCCGAACCCGAGCCGGCCGTGCCCTTCCCACAGGCCAATAGCTTTGAGCGGGTGGTCAACCTGCTTGAGCTGATAGCGCTGCAGCCGTTAAGCAAGGCGGAGATTACCCAGCGCTATGATTTCGACCCGCGGCAGGCGGATTACTATGCCAACGCCGCGCGCTACCTGGGTCTGGCGGAGCCGGTGGAGGACACGTGGGAGCCGACGGAGCGCGGGCGACGGGTTATTGAGCAGCCGCAGCGCGACGCCCGGAATGGGGCGCTCATACGGGCGCTGGCGGCGCGGCGGGTTTTCCGCGAGGTGCTTGAGCTCAGCCTGGACCGCGGCGCGGTGGCTAGCACCGCGGAGATTTGTGCGGCCATGGATGGGCTGGGGCTCAGCTTGGCGACGTCCCAGCGGCGCGCCTCCACCGTCGCCCGTTGGACCCAGTGGGTGCTGGACACGGTGGCCGAGGGCACGCCGCGCCTATTTTAAGCCAGCAGGTTCTGCCCGCCGGAGATGATGAGAACAATGCCGGCGATGATGAAGAACAGGCCCGAGCCGATGTCGATCCACGGGCCGGCGGCGATGAGCTTGCGGCGCACGGCATTGGTGGAAATTACCGTGGCGACGACGAGGAAGAAGAGGAAGGCCGACAGCGAAAGCGAGAGGGTCAGCGCAATCGCCAGCCAGACGGGTGGGCTGGCCGGGAGCAGCGGAGCGATCATCGCGGCGAGGAAGAGCACGATTTTTGGGTTGGACATATTGGTGGCCAGGCCGACCTTGAAGGCGGTGCGCAGGCGGCCGAGCTGGGCGGCGGCGTCTTCTAGGTCCACGGGCGGATTGGCGCGCTGGGCGATGCCGCTGCGCAGCGCGCGTTCCCATAAACACCAAGAAGCAGCCACCGACGGCCTGGACCGCGCCGAGGATTTCTGGGAAGGCGGTCAGCAGCGCGGCGGCGCCAAAGACGGTGGCGGCGCTCCAAAAGAGCACGCCGATCTGGATGCCGGCGGCCGCGGCAATGGCGTGGCGGCGCGAGCGGGTGGCGTAGCGGGTCACCAAAATGATGTCCGGTCCCGGCGAGGCGACGCCCACCAGGTTCATCAGCAAGAGGGTGAAAAAGGATGTCCAGGTCACTCCCCCGCCTCGCTTTCGAGCTGCGGGAGAAGGTCGTCGTGGCCAAACATGCGGGCGGAATCCAGCGCGGAGGGCTGGCCGGCGGTGGGGTCGGCGTGGGCGGAAAGGAGGGCGTCGATAACCGCGTCTTCCTTCTTGAAGATGGCACCGGCCAGCGGGGACTGGCCGCGGTCATTGAGCAGGTTGACGTCGGCGCCGGCGCGGGCAAGTGCGGAAACTAGCTCGGCGTGGCCGTGATAGGCGGCGAGCATGAGGAAGGACTGTCCTTCCTGATTGACTAGGTCGATATTCACGCCGTGGTCGATATAGGCGAGGAGGTCTAGGTTGCCCTCGCGCGCCATGTCAAAGAGTCGACCGGCGAATTCTTGCACTTGCGTCTCAGACATAGTTTCTAGCTTATCGCGCCAGTTCCGCGACGCGTTTGACGGCCGCCTCTATGGCGAATTCAGGCTCGCCGCCTTGTCCTTTGACGGCGGCATCGAGCTCGGAGACGAGGATAACCGCCTTGGTGACATTATCGGCGGACCAGCGGCGGGCCACGGGCTGGGTCATCTTGACCACGTAGGGCGCTAGGCCGGTTTGGCTCGCCAGCGAGTACTGGTCCCCGCGCGCGGAGTAAAGGCGGGCGACGGCGCCGACCTTATTGGCCAGCGCCGCGGCGATCGCCACGGGGCTTGCGCCAAGCTGGAGAGCGCGGCGGCAGGTGGATACGGCGGCTTCGACGCGGCCGGCGACGGCGGCGTCGGCAATGTCCCAATTGGCTACCTCGGCCACGCCGACGTAGTAGTTTTGCACGGCCTCGCGGGTGACATTGCCGCCGGTATCGGAGACCAACTGGGAGATGGCTGAGGCCAGCTCGCGCAGATCAGAGCCCACGCCCTCGAGCACGGCGTGGATAACGTCCGGGGTCGGGCGCACGCCGTGACTGGAAAATTCGCGGGTGGCCCACTGTCCCAGCTCATTGGGGTAAAGCGAAAAGACCTCGTGGACCTCCGCAATCTTGCGCAGCTTGGCCACGAGCTCGGGCTGTTTCTTCTTTTTCTTCAGCGTCTTGGCCGTCACGGAGTAGATAATGACCATGGTCATGCCCGGTGCGGGATTGGCGCAGGCGCGCAGGAGGATATCGACTACTTCTTTGCCGGCGCGCTCGCAGTCGCTGATGACGATGACGCGGTTATCACCAAACAGCGATGGGCTGGTGGCCTCGAGGATCTCGCCCTCAGAGACCTCGGAGGCTTTGAGCTTGGTCAGCTCGGGCCGGGTACCGGTGGGACCGCTCTCCTCGGCCGCGGCGCGCTGGATCTGTAGGCGGGCACGTTCGGTGAGGAATTCATCGTCGCCGAGGATGAGGTGTACTGGAGGCATGCCCGCCATTCTAGCCTGCGGCCAGGCCGAGCCAGGCGATGCCCGCCAGCGTCAGCGCCAAGGTGAGCCACGGGCGGTGATAGAGGAGGCCGGCGATGATCCAGGCGTAGGCAAGCAGCGTAAAAAGCGGATTGGCGGGGACGGTGACCACGGGCAGGTGGGCCACGCCGTGGGCGATGGTATTAATCCACCACGAGAAAGGCTCAATGAGGCGCAGCAAGCCGGCGCCCAGCACGTCCAGAGGGCCGAGCTGGGCGAAGATGGCGGCGATAAGCCCCACGATGGTAATCGGCACGGTGGCGGGCTCGACCAGAATATTGGCCAGCACGGAGACCACGGAGACCTCGCCGGACATGAGTGCCACCAGCGGAAGGGTGACGATATCGGCGGCGATGGCCACGGAGACCGCGCGCAGGAAGATGGCGGGCCAGCCGGTCACGGCCAAGTGCTTGTAGATGAGCGGGCTCAGCGCCACGATGCCGAGCGTCGCCGCGCAGGATAGGGCAAAACCAAAGTGCACGGCGAGGTCGGAATCCACAAAGAGCAGCGCGATGATGCCGAGACTGAGCGCATGGATGGGCTCCATGCGGGTGGAATTGAGCACGGCGAGCAGCCCGACTGCCCCAGCGACGGCCGCGCGCTGGACGGAGGGCTCGAAGCCCACGAGCAGAACATAGGTGGCGAGGGCGCACAGGGAGGCGGCCACGCGGGCGCGGGGCCCGAGTGCGAAGGCGGCGCAGACCACGGCCGCGGCGGAGCAGACTATGGCCACATTGGCGCCGGATACGGCGCTTAAGTGTGAGAGCCCGGTGGCGATATACAGGTCGCGCTCGGCGGTCTCTTGCAGCGCGGTATCGCCGAGCACCATGCCGGGAATCAGGCCTTGGCTGGAGGGCCCGACGGTATCGAGGACCAACGCGCGGAAGTTCTCGGCCACGCCGGCCGCCCAACCGTCCAGGTCTTCGGGCTCGGCGGTTACCTGCACGTCAGTGGCATTGGCACTGAGCTTTCCGACGCCCGTCCTATCCGACTCCCCTACCTTCACCCTCGCCGTAATTTCGGCACCCGCGGCAGCCGGGACCGGATCCGGGCTAAAGACCGGCAACTGGGTGGGATACCCCGGCACCTTCAGCCGCAGCAGCCAGCCGCCCGTACTGGTCTGCGTCGGTGCGGTAACGAGTCGTCCGGTGACTTCGGTGCCGAGATCGAAGGCGGCGGCGCGGGCCTGGCGCACCACGGCGACGAGCGCCGCACCCCCAGCGACTGCCCCACAGAAGAGCGCCTGGCCCCACTGGCGGGCAACCAGGCACAGCGAAACGACGACTGCGATGAGTGCGATGGCCCAGCCGCGGCCGGCGAGCAACACGGCAATGACGGCCAGCCAGGCGGTAGCCGCGCCGGGGACGAGCCGCAGTTCTCGCATCGCACGCTCGAGTACGGGCTAGAGCTGGACCTGGTCTTTAAGCTGCGCCAGCTTCGCCGGCCCGATGCCAGAGACCTCGAGGAGCTCTTCTACGTTCTTGAAACCGCCGTGCTCTTCGCGGTAGGCCACGATGGCTTGCGCGGTCACCTCGCCGACCCCCTTGAGTTCGGTGAGCTCCTCGGCGGTGGCGCTATTGAGGCTCACGCCGCTGCCGCTAGCGCCACCGCCGGGGCCGCTGGAGTTGCCGCCGGCTGGGGCGGGCTCGCCGGGTGCGGGAGGCGGGGCGGCGCCGGAGGGCAGGATGTGGAGCTGTTGGCCGTCGGAAAGCCGCTGGGCATGGTTGAGAGCCAGAGTCTCGGCGCCTGGTAGCGGCTGGGCGGCGTCAAGGGCATCGGCCACGCGCGCGCCGGGCTCGAGCGTTTTCAGTCCGGGCTCAGCCACCTCGCCGATGACCGAAACGATGATTTCACTGGGTTCGTCGCTCGGGGCCACGCCTGGGCTCATAGCCGCAGGCTCGGGCATGCCGGAGGATTCTTCGGAGCGCGCATTGATGCCGAGCCAGACCACCACACAGATAACGAGAATGACCGCCACTGCGCAGGCCTGCCAGGGGCTGATGCGCAGTCGCGGGCGCGGGTAATCGACGGCGAGGAGCTCTTCCTCGCCGGTGGGTTGGGTAAACTCGCGGAGTCGTTCGCTGATCTTGGGTGCCGCCATGGCGCTGAGACTAAGCGCGGGCGCAAACAAGTGGTAGGTCGAGCGAAGGTGGGCTGTGGATAACTTGTTGTGGGCGTCAACTAACCCGGCGCGATGGGTCTAGTTATCCACAGATCGGCGCGGCGGGAAGGCGCGAGGTCGACCACGTGTGTGAGAATGCACAGGTTCCGCGGGCGGCTCGGAGCTAAACACGGCGGAGACGCCGATGGCGGAGGGGCCGGCGTGGACAGAGAGGACGTCGTTAAGCGGAATGCAAATAAAGGACGAACCCTGCGGCAGCGCTACTGCAAGGAGCGCCTCCAACTTGGCGGCCGCGTCCTCGGCCTGGTTGTGCTGGATGGCGACAAAGGCCGGCTCACCGTCCGCGCGGGAGGCGATGAGGTCCACCAGCTTGGTAAAAGCCTTGGTCTGGGTGCGGGTCTTGCCCACCAGCTCCAGCTTGCCACGGGTAATCGACATAATCGGCTTGGTAGCCAACAGCGCCGTAGACAACACAGCCGTGGCCGGGGAAAGGCGGCCAGAGCGGCGCAGGTCCTCCGTGGAATGCAGGTAAACCCAGGTAGCCGCGCGTTTGAGGGTATCGATGGCCGCTGCGTAGCACTCGTCCAGACTGGCGCCGCGGGAGGCCAACTTAGCCGCGGACATCGCGGCCGCACCCATGGCCATGCCGGCCGAACCGGAGTCAATCACCCGCACCGTGTGCGGAAAGACGCCGGAGGCCGATACCGCGGCGGAATAAGTGGAAGATAGCTCTTTGGACAGGTGAATGGCCACCACTCCCTCATCTTGGGCGCGCTCCATTTCGCGGCCGTAGGCGGCGGCCAGCTCCAGCGCGCTCAAGCCCGAGGTGGAGCGCTCCAGACCATCTTTGCCGTGGCTTTCCATGAGGTGGAGGTCAATGACCGTGATGGATAGCTGCTCCGCCAACTCTGGCGGCAGGCCCGCGGAGGAATCCGTAATGACGCGAATCGTCACTAGATATCCGCCCCGCCGTCCCCGGTGACCTCGCCGCCCATATTCCAGCCGTCGAAATACCACTGGGCGCTGCCCACATTATCTGGGGTGAACTCCAGCGAGGATAGCGGCGTTTCCGGATTAAAGTCCGGGCGGGCCGTCAGCTGCGACCAGTGGGTATTTTTCAATCCGGAAAGGATCCCGTACTGCGCATGGTCAAGGCCCAGCAGGTGGCAGGTCAGCGCCGAGATAGCGCCGCCATGGGCCACGATGAGGACGGGGCCTTGGTCCCAGCCACCGAAGTCTGCCATGAGCTCATCGACGACAGGCCGGGCACGCTCGGCCACGTCCACGCGGGATTCGCCCTGCGGCGGGGCCCAAGTGGGGTCGTGGCGCCAGATGGCGCGCGCGCCAGGGAACTCGGTATCTACCTCGGCGGAGGTTCTGCCCTGCCACTGGCCTAGGTGCGTCTCGCGCAGGCGGGCATCCGTGGTGAAATCCATGCCGAGGGCCTCGGCGACCACGCGCGCGGTTTCGCGCGCGCGGATGAGGTCAGAGGCAACGATTTTAGACACGCCCTGATCCTGCAGCAGGCGCGCGGCGGCACGGGCCTGCTCATAGCCCAGCTCGGACAGCTCGGTGTCCAAGTGGCCCTGCATGCGGCCAGTGGCGTTATAGGTAGTTTGCCCGTGGCGGATCAGGATCAGGCGGCGGCTCATGCGAGTTTAAAGCTCCTCGTCCTCACCAGGGACCTTATCGGCCAGTGGGAGCTCGTCGATGGAATCAACTTCGCGCGGGTTGACGCCATTGGTCCATTCGCCCGGGCGCTCTGGGGCCTCGATGCCCTCGATCTCCAGTGCTGGGCAATCGTGGTACAGGCGGTCCAAGCCGTAGAACTCACGCTGGTCATTGCGCTGAACGTGGACGACGATATTGCCATAGTCCAGCAGCACCCAACGGTTCTCGCGGTTGCCCTCGCGGCGCTGCGGCTCGAAGCCTTGCTTAGTCATTTCGTCTTCGACTTCATCCACGATGGAGCCGACCTGACGCTCGTTATCTGCAGATGCGAGCACGAAGACCTCGGTAATAGCGAGGACATCGGAGACATCAATGGCCGCGATATTGGTGGCCAGCTTTTCTTGCGCGGCGTGGGCCGCGGTTTCTGCCATGCGGCGGGCGAGATCAGAAGTAGACAATGTGTAAAAATTCCCTTTTCGCGTCTGAGTATATTCGGTATGAACTATCTCTAGTGAGAGTCTATTCTTGCACGTTTAGCAGGCCCGTGCCCAAAATCTGGGGAAGGCCGCGGAAGTTTCTACAGGGGCTTATCTGGGTTAGGCCCATAGAGATTGTTCTTGGTGATGTACTGCACCACCCCATCCGGAACGAGGTACCACACGGGCTGCCCCTGCCCGGCGCGTTCGCGGCACGCCGTGGAGGAAATGGCCATGGCGGGAATGTCGATAAGATCGATAGCCTCCTGCGCATCGGCAGGTAGCATATCGGCGCTTAATTCATAGCCGGGGCGGGTCACGCCCACAAAGTGCGCCATCTCCAGCATCTCTTCCCAGTTATGCCAGCTCATGATGGAGGCCAGCGAGTCGGCTCCAGTGATGAAGTAGAACTCCGCTTCTGGGAAGAGTTCGCGCAGGTCGCGCAACGTATCGATGGTATAGGTGGGCCCCTCGCGGTCAATGTCTACGCGCGAGACGGTAAAGCGCGGGTTGGAGGCCGTGGCCACCATCGTCATCAAGTAGCGGTGCTCGGCCGCAGTGACGTCGCGGTGGGACTTTTGCCACGGCTGGCCGGTGGGAACAAAGACGACGGTATCGAGGGCAAAGCGGTGGGCGGCCTCGCTGGCCGCTACCAAGTGGCCATTGTGGATGGGATCAAAGGTGCCACCCATGATGCCGATGCGCTGTGGGCTAGTCATGGGTGGTGATTATAGCCGCACCACTAGGGGCGGGTCTGTCCGGTACCCTGCAGGATCCACTTAGAAGAGGTGAGCTCCGGCAGCGCCATTGGGCCGCGGGCGTGCAGCTTCTGGGTGGAAATGCCGATTTCGGCGCCCATGCCGTAGACCTCGCCATCGGTGAAAGCGGTAGAGGCGTTGAGCATGACCGCGGCGGCATCTACCTCGTTGCCGAACTTCACTAGGACGTCGGCATCCTGCGCGGCGATGGCCTCGGTGTGGCCAGTGGTGAACTCGGCGATGTGGGCAATGGCACCGTCGACGCCGTCGACCACCTTGGCGCAGATATCCATGGACAGCGACTCTTCGCGCCAGTCCTCATCGGTGGCCTGTACGGCATCCTGGACGCCGAAGGCCTCGAGCTCGGCGACGTCGCCGTGGATGGTCACGCCCGCCTCCTGCAGCGCGGTGATGATGCGCAGCTTGGCGGAGTCGTCCAAGGCGGCGTCGATAAGCACGCACTCCGTGGAGTTGCACACGGAGGTGCGGCGGGTCTTGCCGTTGATGACCATGTCGATGGCCTTGTTCAGGTCCGCAGAGGCGTCCACGTAGAAGTGGCAGTTGCCGGTGCCGGTCTCAATTGCTGGGACGGTGGCACCGGTGACGACGGCCTCAATAAGCTTGGCGCCACCGCGCGGAATGACCAGGTCCACCAGGCCGCGAGCGGTGATGAGATCCTGGACGGAATCGTGGGTCTCGCACGGCAGGAGCTGCACGGCCTCGCGCGGAAGGTCAAACTCGGCGAGGGTATCCTGCAGGATTTCTACCAGCTTGGCATTGGAGTTGCGTGCGGATTTAGAGCCGCGCAGCAGGGGCACGTTGCCGGACTTAATGGCCAGACCGAAGGCGTCCACGGTGACATTCGGGCGGGCCTCATAGACCATGCCCATCACGCCGAGCGGGACGCGCACCTGCTTCATCTGGATGCCGTTATCCATCGTGCGGCCCTGCAGGATCTCCCCTACTGGGTCCTGCAGGCCAGCTACCTGGCGCAGGCCACCGGCGATGCCCTCCACACGCGCGGCGTCAAGGGACAGGCGGTCAATGAGGGACTCGGACATGCCGCGCTCGCGGCCGGCTTCGATGTCCTGCTTATTAGCGGCGAGGATATCCTCGGTGTGGGCAATGAGGTTTTCGGCTGCGCGCTGCAAGATCTCATTCTTGCGCGGCGTGGACAGCTGCGCTACGACGGGCGCTACGTCCTTGGCAGCACGGGCTTTGGACAGAACTTCTTCGCGTTCAGTGTTGCTCATGTCATACCAGCCTAACGAAAGGCCACGCGCATTTCAGCCGGTTGGGCAGCAAGCACTCGCGCGGTGGCCTACTTATTAGCCGAGCTCGCGGCGGCGCTAGTCGGATGCACGGCGGCGGCGCTTCTCGTCCTTCCGCTCGAACATGAGGTATTCCTCCTCAAAATAGCTCAGATTATAAACGTGGCGGGCTCCGACCGAGCATACAAAACAGATGATCGGGATAACCCAGAAATAGGTCCAGTGGAAGAAGAAATAGCCGAGCACAACGGAAAGAATGGTGGCTGCCCAGGCAGCATAATCGACCGTCTTTACTTTCTTCCAGCGCTCCCTCATATCCGCAACCTCAGCCGCGGTCGGGTTGAGCTGGCCATCGTCAGCGCGGTTACCGGGGCTGTCCATCAGTAGCCAGCTTCAATATCTACTTCCGTGGGGATTGCCTCGCCTGCGGCGAAGCGCTCGATGACCTTAGCTGTATGCGAACCGATACGCCTGCGCACCGAATACGGCGGATTGGCCAGATGCGGAGTGATGACTACGTTGGGCATGTCCCACAGCGGGTGCCCATCGGGCAAGGGCTCGGGGTCGGTGACATCTAGGCCGGCGCCGGCGATATGGCCGGCGCGAAGAGCGCCAACAAGGGCCTCGGTGTCCACGAGCGATCCACGGCCGACGTTAATTACCACTGCGTGGCTGGGCATGGCGCGGAAGGCAGCGGCGTCGAATAGCTGGTGGGTCTGGTCCGTGAGCGGCGCAAGCGCCACAAAATAGTCGGCGGCCGGCCAGACGCGCTCGATGTCGGCCGTGGCGAAGGTTTCATCGGCGCCCTCCACCGGATTACCGGAGCGATTGACCGCAATGATGCGCAGGCCAAAGCCCTCTAGCATGCGGATAAGCCGCTTGCCGATGCCCCCAGCACCCACCACCGCAACCGTCTTGTCCTCAAAAAGGAAACTGGTGTGCGCCTCCACCTCATCGCGGTTATTCCAGCTCGTCCCCACGCGCTTATGCGCATGCAACTGCGCGAGCAGAAGCGCAATGGTGGATTCGGCCACGGTGGCATCATAAAGCCCGGCCGCGTTGGACCAGCGGGCGGTGGTATCGCGCATGACGCCGAGCAGATGGTCCACCCCGGCAAAAGGAACCTGCACCAAGCCCACGTTCGGCGGCAGGGGCTGTGGGAAATCATCTGGACCGCCGTTGAAGATGAGCACCTCGGCCTCCTCCAGCGGGGCACGCTCGTGGCCGGCAGCATCGAGGGCCTGCAGGGTTTCCTCCCACGGGGTGGGCACCATCGCGTACTTCATTAGTAGCCAGCCTCCGCATCGACGCGGGTGGGCATGGCCTCTCCCCTCTCCCACGCGGCGGCATTGGTGTTGAAGATAGCGCCCAGGTGGTACTGCGCCACGTGCGCGGAGGCGGCCATGTGCGGCGTCATGGTGCAATTAGGAAGGTCATAAAGCGGGTGGCCATCGGGCAGCGGCTCGGGATCCATAACCTCCAAGCCGGCGCCGGCGATTTCGCCTTCGCGCAGGGCTGCCACGAGATCCTCGGTTACCACGGTGCTGCCACGGCCGACGTTGATGAAGATGGCGGAGGGTTTCATGGCGCGGAAGGTGGCGGCATCGATAAGCCTCTCGGTGTCCTTGGTGGCCGGCAGAATGCAGAAAATGAAATCCGCCTCACCCCATACGCTTTCAGCTTGGTCCATGGGCACGACCTCATCGGCGCCTTCCACCGCGCGACCAGAGCGATTGACGGCAGTAATGTGCACGCCAAAGGGCTTGAGGAGCTTAATGAGCTGCTTGCCGATGCCCCCTGCGCCAAAGATCGCCACCTTCTTCGGCCCTTGCTGGTCATAGAGCCACGCCTGGGATTCATCCAGCTCCTTGGACACCGACCAGGTAGCGGCTTGGGCGAAGGCCTTGTGGTGGTGCGCCTGGGAAAGGGCCAACCCGAGTGCGGACTCGGCCACTGGCTGGGCAAAGGCGCCCGCGGAATTGCACCATGGCACGCCGTCTGGGGTAATGACGCCTGCATCGATGAGCTGATTGACGCCGGTATAACAATGCTGCACCCAGCCGATATTCGCCGGCATCTCGGGGATGCGGCGCGGGTTAGGCGCATTATTGATATAGACCTCGGCGTCCTCGATGCTGCTTACGCGTTGGTGCCCGGCAGCCTCGATGTCTTCTACCATCGGCTGCCAGGTTTCCGGTCCCATGAAATATTTCATGCCCCAACCATACGGGGAATTTCAGCCCTGGGTTTAGATGCGGGAGGCGAAGTTGGAGAGGTAGTCCGCGTGGACGACGGAACGGCGCTGCTCCTCAGGAAGCTCTTCCATTTTCTTGCCCTTAATGGCCTGGAGCTCCTCGGAGTCAAAGCGGACTTCACCGCGGCCGATGACCTCACCATTCGGGCCCAGGATATCGATGATTTCTCCCTTATTGAACTCGCCCTGCACGTCGGTAATGCCGACGGCGAGCAACGAGGTGCCGCCCTTGGTGACGGCCTCCTTGGCGCCCTCGTCAAGGCGGACGGCTCCGCCAGTATCGGCGCAGTAGAGCGCCCAGAACTTCCAGGCGGACAGCTGGCGTTCCTCGCGGGTGTGGAAGACGGTGCCCACGGAGGCGTCGGCAAGCGCGGGGCCGATATTATCCGTGGAGGTCAGCAGAACTGGAATGCCGCCGCGGGTGGCCAGGCGGGCCGCGGAGACCTTGGTGGCCATGCCGCCGGTGCCGACCTTTCCGCCATCGCCAGCCACAACGCCCTTCAGGTCCTTGCCGGTGCGCACCTCATCGATGAACTTGGCATCCGGCTCGGCGGGGTTCTTATCGTACAAACCAGGCACGTCAGAGAAGAGGAAGAGCGCGTCCGCTCCCACCAGGTTGGCCACCAGCGCAGAGAGGCGATCGTTATCACCAAAGTGCATTTCCGACGTCGCCACCGCATCGTTCTCGTTCACGATGGGGATGGTGCGCAGCTGGCGCAGGCGATCAATGGTGCGCTGCGCATTGCGGGCACGGTCGCGGTGCCCCGTATCGGAGGCGGTGAGGAGGACCTGGCCGATGGTGCGCTTATAGCGCGCAAAGGACTGGCCCCACACAGAGGCCAAGTGCACCTGGCCGACGGACGCGGAGGCCTGCTTAGTAGCCAAATCGGTAGGGCGCTGGTGCAGGCCGAGCGGGCCCATACCTGCGGCAACCGCACCGGAGGAGACGATAATGACATCGGAGCGGCCCATGCGCGCATGGACGGCATCAACGATGTGATCGATCTTTTCTTGAGAAACGCGGAAATTTTCATCCGTGAGAGAAGAGGAACCAATCTTGACCACCACGCGCTTTGCCTGCGCGATGTCGCGGCGGAGATCCGATTCAAAACCGGACGCCACCGGATTTTCATCGAGCGGTTCCGGGAAAGGGGTATCCGCGGTAGGTCCGTCAAAAGGCTCTACCGGAAGCGGAAGGATGGGTTCTTTCTGTTCATCAGAAGACATGCCAACCGAGTCTACAAAGCCCACCCTCCAGCACACCCCAAGAATAGGGGGTCCGGGGACTAGCCCTGCCACCTATCGCGGTTAGCGCCCTCGCGGGTGACCTCTTCATCGGTGCCGTAATCGTATTCATCGATAAGGCCGCGACGCGCCTGAGAGGCGCGCTTGCGCTCGGCGGCGGAGACACGGCCCGTGCCCTTCAGGCGGGCGTCCTCGCCACGGCTAGCCATCGTTGGATCGCCGCCGGTCATCGGCTCCCACTCGAAGGTGATGCCACCGATGGTTACCGGGCAGCCTTCTACAGCACCCTGCGCGCGCAGCTCATCTTCCACACCAGCCTTGGCCAAGCGGTCCGCCAAGAAACCCACTGCCTCATCATTTTCAAAGTCAGTCTGGGTAATCCAGCGATCAATCTTCTTACCCTCAACAATGAAGCCACCTTCGACATCCGGATCGGCCTTGACGGTGAAATCAGCAAACGCGCCAGTATGCTTCTTATGGCCTTGGGCCTTGGGATGGATAACGGTGTGGTTTTTATCCTTCTTTGGCAACGGCTGGGCCTTGCGGTGCTCAGTCACCATATCCATGAGCCGGAACTTCAGCGGATCCAGACCCTTGCGAGCGACGGCCGAAATAATAAAGACAGGCCAGCCAAACTTATCTTCCAGATCATCCTTGACAAATTCCGCCAGCTCTTCGGCCTCAGGCACGTCTGCCTTATTCAAGATGATGACACGCGGGCGCTCACGCAGATCCCCTAAACCAGTATCTTCCTGCAAAGCCTCCTGGTACTTTGCCAACTCATTTTCCATCGCCTCAATATCAGAGACCGGATCACGGCCGGGCTCAATGGTGGCAGTATCTACCACATGGGCAAGCACCGCCGTGCGTTCAATATGGCGCAAAAAGTCTAGACCGAGACCCTTGCCATCGGCCGCGCCTGGGATAAGCCCCGGCACGTCCGCGATAGTAAAGGAGCTATCTCCCATATCCACTACGCCGAGGTTCGGCTGCAGCGTGGTAAAAGGATAATCACCGATCTTGGGCTTTGCGGCCGATAACACCGAGATGAGCGAGGACTTGCCAGCCGATGGAAAGCCCACCAGCCCTACATCCGCCATAGATTTCAGCTCAAGGATCAGATCATGTGCTTGGCCTGGCTCACCTTGGAGAGCAAAGCCCGGTGCCTTGCGGTTCTTTGAGGCCAATGCGGCATTGCCCAGACCGCCAAACCCGCCTTCTGCAGCCACAAACCGCGTTCCCGGAACAGTAAGGTCCGCCAAGGTTTCGCCCTTTTCGGTGCGAACCACCGTTCCAGCCGGGACCTCCAAAATCAGGTCTTCACCGCGAGCACCATTGCGCATATCGCCGGCGCCATTGCCGCCGCGTTGCGCCTTAATATGCGGGCGGTAGTGGAAATCCATAAGCGTATGGATTTGCTCAGTTACCTCGAGGATGATGTCGCCACCGTGGCCGCCATTGCCGCCATCTGGGCCGCCCAAAGGCTTAAACTTCTCGCGGTGGACAGACACACAGCCGTGTCCACCGTCGCCTGCTTGCAGGTGCAGGACAACGCGGTCAATAAAACGTGCCATGGTCAAACCCTCCGTTAGTTAAATCTTTGTCCCCGCCAGTGTAATGCGTATCTTGGGCTGGACTCCAACCGCAACCGGATTGAGTCCGCCTACCTAGTCGACCATCCCATCGGTTGTGTCCGCTAGCGTGGTGTATCTATTATCCGGGTGGAGCCTCGTTTCGGTATCCACAAAACCAGAAAATCCTCGAGCCACCCTCACTGGGGCAGACTCGAGGATTAACCTCATCGGCCTTAATTAGGCAGTTGCCTCTGCAGCAACCTCTTCAGCCGGAACGATGTTGACCATACGACGGCCACGCTTGATACCAAACTCAACGGAGCCAGCTGCAAGCGCGAACAGGGTATCGTCGCCGCCGCGGCCTACGTTCTCACCTGGGTGGAACTTGGTACCGCGCTGACGCACGATGATCTCGCCGGCATTAACCTGCTGACCACCGAAGCGCTTGACGCCGAGACGCTTGGACTCGGAATCGCGACCGTTGCTGGAGCTGGAAGCACCCTTCTTGTGTGCCATGTGGTTTTCCCTCCTTTAGGGATAATTACAGCCGGTTAAGGCTTACTTGATACCGGTGATCTTCAAGGTGGTCACAGGCTGACGGTGGCCCAGACGCCTCTTGTAACCAGTCTTGTTCTTGTACTTCAGGATATCGACCTTCGGGCCCTTACCCTGCTCAACGATTTCTGCGGAGACAGAAACCTTCTCCAAGTCGGAAGCCTTGGACTTAACATCGGCGCCATCGACGAGCAGAACCGGGGTGAGAGCTACGGCAGAGCCTGGCTCACCCTCGATCTTCTCGACCTTGACGAGGTCACCTTCAGCAACCTTGTACTGCTTGCCGCCGGTCTTGACGATCGCGTACATAGAGGGTTACCCCTTATCTAAACTCGCTCGGAAGCAACCGGGGAGGCCGCGTTCCGAATGGACACTTACACATTGCGTTTAGTTCCCGCGCGAACATGCCCGCACAGCTCACTAAGTGAGTGTCGGACTGATCCAGCGTCGTGAGTACTAAACAGCGACTGTCAAAGACTACCCCGTAGCGGGCACAAAATACAAACCGCGCTTTTTGTGCCCGCGTGGCGTAGCCCTAAGACGTGCTTCGCCGTGCTACGCGGCGTCGGCCGCGCCCAGACTTAGCGCGCGACGTCTCCTTGTGCGCACCGCTCGCAGAAGACTGCTTCTGCCCTGCGTTATCCTGCGCCTTTGGGGCCTTGACGCTTGCCGACGCCCCCTTCTTGCGCACCGCCCTCTTCTTTCCGCGGCGCAGCACCTTGGTATCGCCCGTGGTCGCCCGCTGGCCAGCATCGGAACGATCCGGCGAGCCACCCTGCTGCGTCGAACGGCCTTGTGTGGTCTTCGCTGCCTTCGGATTCTCTGCTACCGCCTTTTTAGGAGCGGCCTGTCGCACGGCACGGCGACGCCCACGGCCCTTGCCACCGGCGCGCCCCGCACGCGCGGCGCCAGCGGCCTTTTCATGGCGCTGCTCGGCGGACCCGCCCGCCTGCTTGTGCTCGTGCTCCTGCGCCTTTTCCTTGACCTCGTGCGGCACGCGCGAGGTGGTCCGATGCGTGGCCTGCCGGGTGCGCACCGCACGACGGCGGCCACGCCCGCGAGCCTTGCGCTCTTCGCGCGAGCTCTTCTCTCCGCGCTGGGCTTCAGCGCCGTTGGCATTATCGTCGGCGTCGACAGAGTCCTGCTCACCGGAGACCGCGAAATCCTGCGGCTGCGGGCGCCTATCGGAGCGCGAATTTCCGCGGGTGCGGCGCTTGCGGCGCGGGGAAGCCTCAAACTCAGCTACTGCCTCGTCATAGGTCTTTTCAATTGCCGTCTCCGTAGCCGTTGCCTTCTCGGTAATCTTCTGCTCGCCGCCTGCAGCTGCACGCGTGGCCTTAGACCGGCGCGTCGCCCGGCGCGGCTTCTTGCCACGCTTGGAGCCCGCCCCGGCACCTGGGTGTACCTGCGCAATAGCGCCCGAGTCGGCGTCCGTATCCGCATCGGGGACGTAGGAATTAAATTCCTGCACCTCGTCACTCTCGGCAGCATTATCCGCCGCGGCGTACGCGATGGCCTCGATATCGGATACCTCAGTCTGGGTGTGCTTGCGCGCACGGCGGCGACCGCGTCCACGTCCGCGCTCCTTGTTGCGGTCATGGTCCCCGCTGTGCTCTTCCGATCCAGCGTGCGACTGAGCCGGACCGCGCTCATCTACAACGACGTTCGCTACGAGATCTTCCAGCGACGTCTTCGCAGATTCCTGTGCGGCCTCTTCGCTCTCGGTACCGTAGACCGGTGCCTGGGTCTTCTTGAATCGCTTAGGTTTGGAGGAGCTTTCGGCGGCGTCGTCAAGCTCGTGCTTATGCATCGCCACCGCAGCCGGGTGCTGCTGCGGATCGTGGTGTTGCTTCTTGTGCGCCTTGGGCTTGCGGCCAGAATGCTTGGAGCGCTGCTCGTCCTCGGCCTCATCCACCGGATACTGGTGAATGATGATGCCACGGCCGTTACAACACTCGCACTCGGTGGAGAACGTTTCTACCAAGCCGGTGCCGAGGCGCTTGCGGGTCATTTGCACCAGACCCAGCGACGTCACCTCCGAGACCTGGTGGCGGGTGCGATCGCGGCCCAAGGCTTCCTTCAGGCGGCGCAGCACCAGATCCTGGTTTTCCGGCAGGACCATATCAATAAAGTCCACGACGATCATGCCGCCCAAATCGCGCAGGCGCATCTGGCGCACGATTTCTTCGGCCGCCTCGAGGTTATTGCGGGTAACTGTTTCCTCTAGGTTGCCGCCGGAACCGGTGAATTTGCCGGTATTGACGTCGATGACGGTCATGGCCTCGGTGCGGTCGATGACCAACGTGCCGCCGGAGGGCAGCCATACCTTGCGCGAGAGCGCCTTATGCAGCTGCTCATCAATGCGGTAAGCCTCGAAGGCATCTTGCCCGCCGTGGTCCTTGGCACGGTAGCGCACCACGCGGTCCGCAAGGTCTGGCGCCATGGAATCCACATAAGCACGGACGGTGTTAAAGGAACGCTTGCCATCGACGATGAGCTCAGTGAAGTCTTCGTTGAAGAGATCGCGCACCACCTTGATGAGCATGTTCGGCTCTTCATACATGGTCACCGGCTTGGCGCCCTTGGAGGATTTTTCTTTCTTAGCGTGTGCCACGATGTCCTCCCACCGGCTGTGCAGGCGGTTGACGTCGGTAGCGATTGCCTTTTCCGGTACGTTTTCGGCGGCGGTGCGGATGATCGCTCCACCATCGCCTGGCACCACGCGGCCGAGGATATCCTTCAAGCGCTTGCGCTCTGGGGCAGGCAACTTGCGGGAAATGCCGGCGCTGCGGCCGCCGGGAACGTAGACCAAATAGCGGCCAGCAAGGGAAATCTGGGTGGTAAGGCGCGCGCCCTTATGACCGATGGGATCCTTAGCCACCTGCACCAGCACCTGGTCGCCAGACTTCAGGGCGTTTTCTACCTTGCGGGCGCGCCCGTGCAGCTTGGTCTTGCGCCAGTCGATTTCACCGGCGTAGAGCACGCCGTTTCGGCCCTGTCCAATGTCCACGAAGGCCGCCTCCATGGACGGCAGCACGTTTTGAACGCGGCCCAAGTAGATATTGCCAATGAGCGAGGCCTGGGACTCGGTAGTCACGAAGTGCTCGACCAACAGGTCATCTTCTAACACGCCCACCTGGGTGATAATGCCGGCGCCGTCCTCGCGCTCCTTATCGCGCACCACCATGGTGCGCTCCACAGCTTCGCGGCGGGCAAGGAACTCCGCTTGGGAGACGATGTGCTGGCGGGTACGTCCCTTCTCGCGCAATTCCGCGCGGCGGCGCTTCTGAGCCTCGATGCGCGTGGAACCACGGATGGCTTTAGGTTCTTCGATGTGCTCGGGCTCATCTACCTGCTCGCCCTGGTTGGAGTCGGCCCCACGTCCGCGGGACGCGCCGCGGCGGCCACGGCGGCGACCTTCGGACTTTCTAGAACCACGGCTGGCCGCGGAGTTGCCTTGTGCGTGGTCGTTCTCCGTATCGCTGCCGTCATTGTCATCGCTATCAGAGGAACCTTCCTCTACTTCTTCAATGGCACTTCCAGAGACCGGCGTGCCGTCCTGCTGCGGGGCTAGGAAGATGGGCGCAAAGTCATAGTGACCAGAGTCTTCTTCGGACTCAGCGCGCGGGACGATGTGCGGAGCATAGTAGTCATCCTCGAAATCCTCGCCTGCCTCTGCAAGTGCCTCGTGCAGCTTTGCCGCATCGACCGTGCCGGTATCGAGCGTGCCGGCCTGTGCTTCCTCTGCCTTTTCTTCCTGTTCATCTGCGGGATCAGCGGTTTCGGCCGCAGCGTGGGCGAGGGAAGCTTCTACCTTGTCTTCGATCTGGGAGATCTCATTGTCCACGTTCTTGCGCACGCGATGGCGCAGGTGCTCTTCCTCTTCCGCGGACTGCTCTGCTGCCTTTGAGACATCTGCTGCCTTTTTAGGCGCTGCGGCAGCGGACTTACGGGTGGCCTTGCGGGCGCGCTTGGCACGCTTTTTCGCAGGCTTCTTGGCTGGCTCTTCGGCCGGTTCCGCAGCGGAATCGGCGGTGCGGGAGGTGGAGGATTGGGCCGAGGGGGCGTCGGCAACCGCAGCGGCATTCGCCACAGCATCGAGCACCTGGCCTGCTTCCTCGCGGGAAAGAGAGCTTTGCGCGCTCTTTTTCAAGCCCATGTCTTTAAGCTGTGCCACCAACTCGCGCGAGGAAAGCCCCAGCTGCTTGGCTAGGGAATACACGCGGGTCTTGTCCTTGAGTTGGCTGCGGTCTAGGTTCTGGGCCAAAAGCGCCGCTGCCTTGAGGCTTTCAGTTGTTTCTTGAGAGTTCTGTGCCACCATGTTCGGGCTTACTCCTGTATATCGTCTCTATGGGGCGCGGCCTCGGGCGCAGGCACGGTCAGAGACCGCACCGCCGCCGCACGAGGTTTTCTGTGCGCTATAAAAGTTTGTGGGATATGAAGTTATGCCGCGTCTCGTACGCGCTATCCCCCATTGTGTCACAGAAACGCGGCCAGGCTGGCAGGCGGTGTTATGTTGGCAGCGTGGCAGAACTAGCACGAATCCCCGCCCGCGAACTGGCGCAGCATCGGCACCGCAATGAAGTCCCAGTGCGCTCGGCACTTTACTTCGGCGTGCCGGCCGGCTTTGCCGTTGGCTTCGCCAACACAGGCGTGGATTATATGTTGATGGGAGCCGGTGTTTTTGCCGTTTTTGCGGTGCTGGGGTTGGTGCACCTCATCCGCAATTACCCGCGCGGCATCAACGCTGCGCAAGAGGAATTCCGCGATGGCGACTATCCCACGATTGCCTATATCGCCCCGTTTATCCCGATAGCTGCGCCATTGATCATGGCACCACTGAGCGCGGCCAACCTGCTTCCAGAGGTAGAGCTGGCCCCGCCCGTTGCCGGAATTCTGTCCGGGGCATGGTGGGCCTTTGGCTTGCCGCTGGGCATATGGGGCATGTTTTCTCAGTCCTTCCGCATCGGCCGGCGCCGCATCAACAAGATTTTGGAAAAGGACCCGCTCGACGGGGTTACGGAGGCTCGTTTGCAGCTTGCCGACGCCCACTCGGACATCCTCACCGCCCTCGTCGCCACCGGCGCGGTGCAGGGAAACACGATTAATTCCACTGCCCTCTCGAAGTTCATGCGGGTAGACCTCGACCCTCTATGCGAGCACCTCGATGCTTTGGCAAAGGCGGACCTGGTGAAGCTAAGCCGAATGGGCCTGCGCACCGCGCCCGCAAAGTGGACCATCACCATCACGCCGACTGGGGTTCGCTGTTTGTATCAAGTGGGCCGGCGTTAATTTGGCAAGCTTTTGTCTCCGGGGAAAAGCTTCGGCCCTATCCAGAGCATTACGTACACGAGTCCGACAAGTACCGGAATTTCAATAAGCGGCCCGATGGTACCGGCGAGAGCCTGTGCCGACGCCGCCCCAAAAGTGCCAATGGAAACCGCGATGGCTAGTTCGAAATTATTACCAGCTGCGGTAAACGCAACGGAAGCGGATTGCGCGTAGTTCATTCCCACTACCTTTGCTACACCCAAAGCTAGGAAAAACATTCCAACAAAGTAGATGACCAACGGAATCGCAACCTTGATCACCGCCGTGGGCTGCGCTACCAACTGTTCTCCCTGCAGGGAGAACAGCAACACAATGGTATAGAGCAAGCCGATCATCGCCAAGGGAGAAACTGCCGGAAGGAAGCGGTTTTCAAACCATTCGCGGCCTTTGACTTTCTCACCCAAGACCCGTGAGAGCACACCAAGCAGCAGGGGGACTCCCAAAAATACGAGGACCGCGGTGACGATAGACCAGAAAGAGAAATCAGCAGAGGTGGTATCTAGCCCCAACCACCCTGGCAAAATCTGCAAATAGAACCATCCCAGCACACCGAACATGGCTACCTGGAATACAGAGTTTATGGCGACAAGAACGGCGGTGGCCTCCCGATCGGCGCAGGAGAGATCAGACCACACTAGGACCATTGCGATACAACGGGCTAGTCCAACGATAATCAGGCCGGTTCGCAGCTCTGGCTGATCGGCAAGAAATATCCACGCCAGGGTGAACATCACTGCAGGCCCCACCAGCCAGTTCAACACAATCGATACCACCATCAACCGGCCATCGGCAGCAATATCTCGGGTCTTTTCATAGCGGACTTTAGCCAGGGGCGGATACATCATAACTAGCAGGCCCAGCGCGATTGGAAGAGAAATACCGCCAACCTCTAGAGCAGACAGTGCTTCTCCAATGCCTGGCAGGAAGTGGCCTATCAATAGCCCCACAGCCATGGCCATGATGATCCAAACGGGAAGGAATCTATCGAGAAATGACAACTTTGGGCGTTGCGTAACGGCCATGGCTCTCCTTGTGCGACGAGGAATTCAACTTTCGATCAGTACTTTAATCACCCATATTGATACTCGTCAATATAACGGAGTGGGAGGAAGGCTCCTTATACTGTGTGCATGGACTCCTCCCCTAGCAATGCCGACAACACCCCGGATGCACAGTGCTGTTCCCTGAGCAGTGGCCCGCTCAGCCAGGGCGACTCCCTCCGCTTTTCCCAGCAATTTAAAGTACTTGCTGACCCAGCCCGCCTGCGCCTGCTATCCATATTGTGCGACGAGGGCTGCGGCCCGATGAGTGTTACGGAGTTGACCGCGCTTTCCGGCCTTAGCCAACCGACGGTATCTCATCACCTCGGTAAGTTGAGGAAATCCGGTCTTTTAATCAAGCAACAATCGGGCCGTACCGTTACCCATCGAGTGCAAAAGGAAGCCTTCCGCACACTGCGCCAGTTACTCTCCTTCGATTAGGAGAACTCCAGTCCTAGTCTGCGAAGTGAATGACCTCGCGTGCAATATCCTCAGCAATGATCTGCCGCGTTAGGCACCTTCAACTCCCAGAACAAACCCCTGCTTAAGTTCTGCCTCTCTACGTATTTGCGGCTTTGCCGTTGCAATATTTATTCAGGATAGGGCCGGATACTCGGTTTGCGGCTCTACGTCTGGGCTTATGGGTCAAGCAATAAATAAAGCCCGAGCCTACAGGCTCGGGCTGAACGATGCGCTAAGTGCGCAGACGTTTAGAGGTTCGGGAACCAGATAGCGATCTCGCGCTCTGCAGACTCAGGGGAGTCAGAGCCGTGCACGATGTTCTCGCCAACGGTCAGAGCGAAGTCGCCGCGGATGGTGCCCGGGGTGGCCTTGGAGACCGGGTCGGTGCCACCGGCCAGCTGGCGCCATGCCTCGATGGCGCGCTCGCCCTCGACAACACCAGCGATAAGCGGTGCGGAGGTGATGAACTCGACGAGGTCACCGAAGAATGGCTTATCCTTGTGCTCCTCGTAGTGCTTCTCCGCGGTCTCGCGGTCAGCAACGCGCAGGTCGAGCTCGGCCAGCTTCAGGCCCTTGCGCTCGATGCGGGAGATGATTTCGCCTACGTGGCCGTTCTTTACGCCGTCCGGCTTGATGAGAATCAGTGTACGTTCAGTCATGCCCCACACTGTACCGAAACCGCACGCATGCGTCGCGCGCTGGGGTATTCCTTTGGGGTAAAAGTATGGGGTCCAGGGCTATGCGAGTTGTTTAACTATCTCTTCGGCACGCTCCTGCGAGGTGCCCCGAAACCACAGGCGCACTTGGCCTACTGCGGCGCCAAACTGGCCATTGGTCAGCAGGCGTTGCAGCTCCGCGCGCTGTTCCTTATCCAAATCCTCGAAGGTGGCTTCTTTGGCCGGCTCGAAGTTGCTCCGCAGGGCCAAAACCAGAAAAACGCCGCCAATAATGAGGGCGACTAGCGGTAGCCACGGCGTTCCCGTAGCGGCGCGGGCTACCACCGCGGCGACGCAGGCGAGTGCGGCAAGGACGAGATAGAGAGTGCGCATGGCCGCCAGTCTATCGCGTCTTGCCCACTCGCCGAAGGCGTCAAGGCTACCGTGCTATTTCTCGTTGAGGTGCTGCGTGGTGAGGTATCCGCGCTTCATGCGGGCGATGAGGTTGCTGCGCAGGTAGACGGCCAGCAGCCACTCCATGCCAAAGATGATGAAGATGGCGGCCACGGCCCAGTGGACCATAAAGCCCACAATGACGCACAACAGCTGCGCCCATACGATGACAGACAGCGCCCACTTCTTATTCATGAACGCGATCATCACGAGGTGGAATACCACTGCGGCGATGACAAAGCCGTAGTTGAAGGGGGTCCACAAGGTACCGTCATACAGCTTGTACAGCATCGGCAGTGCGAAGGATAGGGCGAGCGCCTCCATGGTCAGGGAGCTGGCAATGACCATCCCGTTGAAGCTTTTAAGTGGGTCCTTGACTGGGGCTTGGCCCATGCCGAGGGGTCCGATCTCGCTTTCAGGGATATGTTCCTCGCGGCCGCGGGCACGGCTGCTGCGGGGCGGGCGGGGTTGGCGCTCTCCGCCTGGGTGGTGATTGTCGCGACTCATGCAGGTTCCTTTCCAAACATCGCGCGGGCATCACCAGCGGTGACGACCGACCCGGTGATGATGATGCCGGAGCCGGACTGGACCTCGGCGTCCTCGGCAAGCTCCACGGCCTGGGCATAGGCGCCCGGCAGGTTATCGGCTACGTGTACGCGCTCCTCGCCAAAGATATCGCGGGCGGTCTCTGCCAAGTCGTAGGCATCGAGGGCGCGCGGCGAGGAGTTTTGGGTGATGACTACCTCGGTGAGGTACGGCTCTAGCGCGGTAAGGATGCCGGTAGCGTCCTTATCCGCGAAGATCGAGAGCACACCGATGAGGCGGGCGAAGTCGAAATCGCGGTCCAGTGCAGCACCTAGTGCCTTGGCGCCATGTGGATTATGGGCGGCGTCAATAAACGTCGTCGGCGAGGTGCGCACGCGCTCCAGGCGGCCGGGCGAAATCGCTTGGGCAAAACCATTGCGCACGGTCGCAACATCCAGCGGGTGGCCGGCCGAGGCGCCGAAGAACGCCTCCACCGCAGCAAGAGCCACGGCAGCATTCTTGGCTTGGTGCTCGCCGTGCAGGGGCAGGAAAATATCCTCGTACAGGCCGCCAAGGCCCTGGATGTTGACCTGCTGACCACCGACGGCGATGCGAGACTCGAGGGCAGCAAATTCGGAGCCGGAGCGGGCGACACCCGCCTCCACGTCCACGGCCTGCTGCAGGATAACCCGCATTGCTTCCGGATCCTGCTCGGCGATGACCACGATGTTTTCATTCGGGGTCAGCGGATCATCGGCATCCTCGCGCGGCTTGATAATGCCGGCCTTTTCACCAGCAATCTCTGCGAGTGTATCGCCCAAGTAATCCGTGTGGTCCAAGCCCACCGGGGTAATGACGGAGACGTCCGCATTGACCACGTTGGTGGCATCCCACCGGCCGCCGAGGCCGACTTCGACGACGGCGACGTCCACGGGGGCGTCGGCAAACGCGGCATAGGACAAGCCGACGAGGACCTCGAACTTGGACATGGGAACGTCCGACTGGGCATCGACCATCTCCACAAAAGGCTTGATCTCGTGCCAGATGCGCACATAATCGCGCGGATGGATGGGCTGGCCATCGATGCCGATGCGCTCGGTAACGCGCTGCAGGTGCGGGCTGGTGACCAGGCCGACGCGGCGGTGGAAGGCCCGCAGGAGCGAATCCACCATGCGCGCGGTAGAGGACTTGCCGTTGGTGCCGGCAATGTGGATGACATCGAAGGAACGTTCAGGGTGGCCGAGTAGATCCATGAGCATCTCGATGCGATCAAGGGAAGGCTCAATCTTGGTCTCCGGCCAGCGTTCGTTGAGTTCTTCTTCTACCTCCGCAAGGGCGCGCAATTCCTCGGCCGACACCTCTTGTGGTGCGGCCTCGTTGTACTCATCCTCGCTGCCCATGCCCAAGTTGAGCGTCAGGCCGGACTCGGTGATTTCCACCGGGCCACCATCGGTGCCTTCTTTGAGGGCATCGACGATTTCGAAGTCCTCTGTCTCCTTGTCCTTATCCGCCACTACTTCAGGCCCTCCAAACGGCTGGTGATGCGCTCGACCTCTTCGCGGGCGATCTGCTGGCGCTCCTTGATCTTATTGACCACTTCTTCCGGTGCCTTGGACAAGAAGTTCTCGTTGCCCAGCTTCTTGCCGGTCTGCTCCAGTTCCTTATTGGCCTTGGCCAGGTCCTTTTCTAGGCGCTTGCGCTCGGCTTCTACGTCCACGGCGCCGTGGGTATCCAGGGTGACCTCCACGGTGGCCTGGGAAAGGCGTACCTCGATGGAGGCGGAAGGATCGAAATCCTCGCCCGGGGCGGTGGTATTGGCCAGATTGCGCACCAGTTCCTCTTGGCCGGCGAGATCCGCTGCGGCAAAGTCGAGGCGGCCCGGCACCTTCTGGGAAGGCTTTACGCCCTGGTCGGAGCGGAAGCGGCGCAGCTCGGTGATGAGCTTATCGGCGTCCTCGATGCGGCGGGCGGCCACCTCATCCTTGGTGGCGCCACCATTGGTATCGGCAACGGTTGGCCATGGTGCCACGACGATGGACTCGCCGCCGGTCAGCGCCTTCCACAGCACCTCGGTGACGAATGGCATGGTCGGGTGCAGCAGGCGCAGAACAACGTCGAGCACACGGCCCAACACGATCTGGGTATTGCGGCCCTGCTCGCTTACGCCATCGCGCGGGATCTGGGTCTTGGCAATCTCCAAGTACCAGTCACATAGCTCGTCCCAGGTGAAGTGGTAGAGCAGCTCGTTGGCCTTGGCAAATTGGTAGTCATCCAGGTAGGCATCCACCTTGGCGCGAACCTCTTCGGCGCGGTCGAGGATCCACCGGTCGGCGTCGCTAAGCTCCGCCCGGTTCGGCAGCGTGGACACTCCAGCGCCGTTCATAAGCGCGAACTTGGTGGCGTTAAAGAGCTTGGTAGCAAAGTTGCGGGCGGCCGCGGCGGCATCGGAGCCAAGCGGCAGGTCCACGCCGGGGTTGGCACCGCGGGCAAGGGTAAAGCGCAGGGCATCCGCACCGTAATCGCGCACCCAATCCATCGGGTCAATGCCGTTGCCCAAGGACTTGGACATCTTGCGGCCCTGCTCATCGCGGACCAAGCCGTGCAAGTACAGATCCTTGAACGGAACCTGCGGGCGGCCATCAGTGCCCTCGCCCAAAAGCTCCGGGGTGTGGGTGCCGGCAAAGGTGCCGAACATCATCATGCGGGCGACCCAGAAGAACAAGATGTCATAGGCGGTGACCAGCACGTTGGTGGGATAGAACTTCTCCAGATCCGGGGTCTTTTCTGGCCAGCCCAGGGTGGAAAACGGCCACAGTGCGGAGGAGAACCAAGTATCCAGCACGTCCGGATCCTGCTCGTATCCTGCCGGCGGTTCCTCATCAGGGCCGACGCAGACGATGTCTCGCTGGCCGTCCTCGTCTTCCGGTCCGTACCAAATAGGAATGCGGTGGCCCCACCACAGCTGGCGGGAGATGCACCAATCGTGCATGTCATCGACCCACTCGAAGTAGCGCGGCTCGAGCGACTGCGGGTGCAGGGTGGTATCTCCCTCGCGCACGGCGTCGCCAGAGGCCCTGGCCATCTTGGCTACGTCCACGAACCACTGCAGTGACAGGCGCGGCTCGATGGGCTCGCCGGAGCGCTCCGAGTGGCCCACGGAGTGGACGTACGGGCGGATTTCCTTAACAATGCGGCCCTGCTCGCGCAGCGCCTCGCGGATCTCCACGCGGGCTTCCTCGCGGGTCAGTCCGTCGAAGCGGGTGCCAGTATTGGCAATGTGGCCGGTGGTATCGATAACGGTAGGCATCTCCAAGTCGTGTCGGGTGCCCATTGCATAGTCATTCGGGTCGTGTGCCGGGGTGATCTTCACCGCACCGGTACCGAATTCCATGTCTACGTAGTCATCGGCGATGATCTTGAGCGTCAGGTCATCGCGGAACGGGTGCGGCAGCTCCTTGCCCACCAAGTCGGCGTAGCGCTCATCGTCTGGGTGGACGGCAATGGCAACGTCACCCAGCATCGTCTCCACGCGGGTGGTGGCCACGATGAGGTGCGGTTCATCGTCATTGAGCGAGCCATAGCGGATGGACACCAGCTCGCCCTCGACGTCCTTGTACACTACCTCGATATCGGACACTGCGGTCTCTAGCACCGGCGACCAGTTCACCAGGCGGTTGGCCTGGTAGATCATGCCCTCATCATAGAGGTTCTTAAAGATGGTCTGGACGGCGCGGGAGAGGCCATCATCCAAGGTGAAACGCTCGCGGGACCAGTCTACGGAGTCGCCAATGGCCCGCATCTGGTCCTGGATGGTGCCGCCGTACTGCTCCTTCCATTCCCAGACCTTGCCAATGAATTCTTCGCGCTCATAATCCCAGCGCTTCTTGCCCTCGGTCTCCTTGAGCTTGGCCTCGACCTTGGTCTGGGTGGCAATGCCGGCGTGATCGGCACCGGGCAACCACAGGGTGGCATAGCCCTGCATGCGCTTGCGGCGGATAATGGAATCAATCAGCGTGTGGTCCAATGCGTGGCCCATGTGCAGCTGACCGGTCACATTCGGCGGCGGCAGCACGATGGAATAAGGCTCGGCCTCCGAATTCGCATCCGGAGTGAAGTAGCCCTTTTCTACCCAGCCCTCATAGAGGTCCTTCTCTACGGCCTGCGGCTCCCACGACTTAGGCAGCGCATCGGCGCGGTTGGTGCCAACTAATTGCTCATTATTTTGCTCAGTCACCTGGCCGATTCTACCTTGCACGTCAACCGGCTCAGCCAGGCAGGGTGCGCACCGAGTATGAGGTGCGCACCGAGCAGGTTTTAGAGCAGGCCCGCCACGGCCTTGCGCTCCTCGCGCAGCTCGGCCACAGAGGCCTCGATGCGCTCCTTTTGGAATTCAGTGAGCTCGAGCCCCTGCACAATCTCCCACTGGCCATTGCGGCTGACTGTGGGGAATCCGCAAATAAGGCCCTTGTCAACGCCGTAGGATCCGTCCGATACTACCGCCGCGGTGCGCCAATCCTCGGTGCCATGGATCCAGTCATGCATGTGGTCCACGGCTGCCGACGCCGCCGAAGCGGCCGAGGAGCTGCCGCGTACCTCAATAATTTCCGCACCGCGCTTGGCCACCTTGGGGATCATTTCCTCGCGGTACCATTCTTGGTCCACCTCAGCGTTGGAGTAGGTAATATCCGGGAACTGGCTAGCAGAATGGTTGCCCCAGACCGCCACCTTGGTGAAATCGGTGGTGGATTTGCCGGTCTTTAGCGCTAGCTGGCTCAGGGTGCGGTTGTGATCCAAGCGCATGAGGGCAGTGAACTGGGAATCATCCAAGTCCGGTGCATTATTCGCCGCGATGAGCGCATTAGTATTTGCCGGGTTGCCCACAACTAGCACGCGGACATCGCGCGCGGCGTAGTCATTGATGGCCTTGCCCTGCTTGGTGAAGATGGCGCCATTGGCTTCCAGCAGGTCGGCGCGCTCCATTCCCTTGCTGCGTGGACGAGCGCCGACAAGGAAGGCAGCGGAGGTGTTTTCAAAGGCTTCTTTCAGATCATCAGTAACCGTAATGGAGTTAACCAGCGGCAGGGCGGAGTCATTGAGCTCCATGGCTACGCCGTGGGCCTTTTCCACCGCAGCAGGAATTTCCAGCAACGCTAGGTCTACCGGGGTGTCTTTTCCGTACACATCACCGGCAGCGATGCGCCACAGCAGCGAATACGCGATGTTGCCGGCGGCGCCGGTGACAGTGATTTTGACGGGCTGGGTCATGGTATAAAGCCTCCTCAATAATGGCTGCGACATGGGCGGCACACGCGAGCCAGTGTGCTCGCACCGCCACGGAATGTAATCCACCACCGAGCTTAGCCCCACTGCCAGCATCCGCGCTGTGAATCTGGCCCCCTCTTTTGGAGGGAAAATCTAGAGCACTTGCGTTAAATTACCCCCATTTACCTCCAAATTAGCGCCCCCAATGGGCCAGAAACTCCCGCACGGGGTGATTAATCGGGCATGATAGGAAAAGGAAATGCGGGACACTCCCCCACGCTGCACACCCAGAATGCCTAGGGATTTCCTACTCCCGCACTATGAGACATCAGTTCACCGCGCCACCGCCGCGCCGCAAGGATTAAGGACTTACGCAATGAGCACTGAGAATACTGACCCACTGCAAGCTGCAGACCAGGCAGATTCTGCTCACGCGGCCCACGCGGAGTCCGTCAGCATTGACTCCGTGGTGGACGTTGCGATCAAGCAGTTTTCTCGCTTTGGCTTTGCAGAAACCAAGCTGGAATCCATCGCCCAAGAATCCGGCATGTCCAAGCGCATGATCCATTACCACTTTGGCGATAAGAAGGGCCTTTACCTGCGTGCGCTGAGCACCGCCGCGCAGCGCCTCAATCCGCCTGAGGATGCCTTGGAGATCGATACCGCGGTTCCGGTCGAAGGCGTACGCAAGCTGGTGGATTGGCTCTTTCGCGAGCGCGTAGCCAACCCGGAGGCCATCCGCATGCTGGTGTGGGAAACTAACCAGCAGATTCTGGACCCGGCACAGCAGGCTATTGCCGACGTCGCCGGGGTAGCCCTCCACCTCGACCGCCTGCTGCTTTTGGGCCAAGATGCCGGCGCCTTCCGCCCCGGCATTTCCGCCAATGACATCTTCACCCTGATTTCCTCGTTGACGGTCTACCGCGTAACCAACCAGGTGATGGTGGAAAACATGCTGGGCGTTAATTTCAATACCCAAGAAAATATCGACGGCATGCATAGGCTCACCGTTGATGCTGTGCTGGCGTTTTTAACCGCCAATATTCCGGCCTCGGGCCACGAGTCCTACCTCACCTCGTCCTCGTTCGATACCAAGGAAGGCGACGAGGCCTCCCCGCAGGATATCTACAGCGAGGAGTAATAGCGCGGACCTTCCGGCCCACGCCCTACCCTGCCTGCGGACAGTGGCAGGGATGTAGGCGGAGAGCCCTTAGGCAGATTCTTTTGCCTCATCCTTATAGCTAAACTGCGGCTCCGCGCCCTCGGTCACGCACTCTGGGGTGATATGCACCGTGGCGATGTCTTCGCGGTCCGGTAAGTCGTACATGACCGGGACTAAAAGCTCTTCCATGATGGCGCGCAGGCCACGCGCACCCGTCTTGCGCTCCAAGGCGAGCTCCGCGATGGCATCCAAAGCCGCAGGCTCAATCTCCAATTCGCAGTCATCCATCTCAAAGAGGCGGCTGTACTGCTTAACCAGCGAGTTCTTTGGCTCGGTGAGCACCTTCACCAGGGATTCACGGTCCAGGTTATCCACCGTGGCCACGACAGGTAGGCGGCCGATGAACTCTGGAATAAGGCCGAACTTCACTAGATCTTCGGGGCGCACCTGGGAGAAAAGGTCAACCTTTTCGCGCTCGTCCTTGGTATCCAAGTTGGCGCCAAAGCCCACGCCTTTCTTGCCCACGCGATCCGCAATGACCTGATCCAGGCCTGCGAAGGCGCCGGCCACAATGAACAAGATATTGGAGGTATCCAGCTGGATAAACTCCTGATTCGGGTGCTTGCGGCCGCCTTGCGGCGGAATGGCCGCCACAGTACCTTCCAGAATCTTCAGCAGCGCCTGTTGTACGCCCTCACCGGAGACATCGCGGGTAATGGACGGATTTTCGGACTTGCGGGAAATCTTGTCCACCTCATCGACGTAGATGATGCCGCGCTGGGCACGCTCCACGTCAAAGTCCGCGGCCTGCAACAGCTTCAGGAGGATATTTTCCACGTCTTCGCCCACGTAGCCGGCCTCGGTGAGGCTGGTGGCATCGGCGATGGCAAAGGGGACATCGAGAAGCCGGGCCAAGGTCTGCGCTAGGTAGGTCTTACCGGAACCGGTGGGGCCCAACATCAAGATATTGGACTTAGAAATCTCCACCTCATCGCCCTCGGCTTTCTTGCGGCGGGCCTCCAAGGCGGCCGACTCTTCGGCCTTGATGCGCTTGTAGTGGTTATACACTGCTACAGACAAGACGCGCTTGGCCTTGTCTTGGCCGATGACGTATTTATCAAGGAAGGCGGAAATCTGCGAGGGCCGAGGCAGGCGCACCTCCGCATCGGAGGATTCCTGCGCCTGCTCTTGGCCCAGTTCCTCTTCGATGATCTCATTGCATAGCTCGATGCACTCATCGCAGATGTAGACACCGCCGCCGGCGATGAGCTTTTTCACCTGCTTCTGACTCTTGCCACAAAAGGAACACTTGAGCAGGTCAGCGCTTTCTTGCATACGTGCCATTAAGTTCTTTCACACTCGCTTTTCGTACCGCTATCCACAGTTGGAAGGACGATTCTACCCTTCCGAGCGGCTTAATCTTCATCTGTTTCTACCTTAGTAAATCAACCCGACAGGCCCTTCATTCATTCCCTCCCGCGTGGCGAATTTCCCAGGCCTTTCCTGCTCCTGCGGCCTAAACTAGAAGGTGAAATCACCCTCATCCCACCCCTTTTAGGAACAGGAGCATAATGTTCGATCTCACAGGACGAGTAGCCATTGTCACCGGCGGCGCCTCCGGCATTGGCCGCGGCATCGTCTCCTCGCTGCGGGAGGCCGGCGCCACCGTTGTCATCGCCGATATCGACCTCGACCACGCCACCGCTACCGCTGAGGAGTTGGGTGCCGGCGCCATTCGCGTGGACGTCACCGACCGCGCTTCGGTTAAGGACCTGTATCGCCAGGTCACTACCGAGCACGGCGGCTTCGACATTGTGTGCTCCAATGCCGGGGTCTTTCCCAACTGTCCGCTGGCAGAGATGACCGATGAAAAGTGGGAGGCGATGTTTGCCATCAACACCCACGGCACCTTCAAGGTGGTCCAAGAGGCACTCCCCTACCTCAAGCAACGCCGCTATGGGCGCATCGTCATCACCACATCTATTACCGGCTCACACACGGGCTTTCCGGGTTGGGCCCACTACGGCGCCTCCAAGGCCGCCCAGCAGGGGTTTATGCGTTCAGCCGCGCTGGAAGTGGCCCGCGATGGCATCACCATTAACGGCGTCCTCCCAGGCAATATCCTCACCGAGGGTCTCGAGGCCCAAGGCCAGGAGTACCTCGATCAAATGACGCGGTCAGTACCGCTGCACCGCCTGGGCACCCCGCGCGATATTGGCACTGCGGCAGCCTTCCTGGCCTCGGAAGAGGCAGGCTACATCACCGGCCAAACCCTCGTCATAGATGGCGGCCAGCTCTTGCCCGAGACTCCCGAGGCCATACTGCCGCCGCGCGATTAGCCGCGCTTGCCGACGCCCCCATGTGCACAAAGCCCGAGGCCCCTCACTACACAGTGTGCGGCGAGGGGCCTCGTGGGATTTCATTCATTTGCTGCCTACTGCAGCCAGTCGAAGTCGAGCAGGAAAAGTTCTGCATCGAGCATCTCAAGTTCATCCGGTGCATGACCGGTGACGGTTTCTAGCGCCTCTGCAACGTCCTTAGTCGTAGCAGGGGTCTTATCAGCGTCAAGCAGGGATTCTGCCACCAAAGCACGAACCGGAGCACCCGATACAGTGTCCAGCCCGGTACCAGTGGTGGAGCCCTTGAACGCATCAGCGATGCCGTCCATCAAAGAACGCATCATGTTCATTTCTCACACCTCCATGTGGCTTTCTCTCTGTTTGATACAGAGGAATATACGCGACATACCCTCGTTAGGCAACCCTTTGGTTGCTTTAAGTTAACCTTTTGTTAACTTACAGAAAGTGTGTCGCACGACACATTAGAGGTTTGCCCCCAAGGAAGGACAATGACTTAGAGGTCACCAAACGGCGTGAAGCCAAAGTAGTGGTCCAGCGTATCGCGGGCAATCCACATGATGGCCACCAGGATAACTACGGCCAGCACCGCATAGACAGTCCAGCCAAGCACCTTCATCTGAGGGCTTGCAGGGGTATCGCCAACAACGACGCCGTTGTCGTCGCGAATGGGGTCACCGGTCATACACCGCATGCCCAAGGAGAAAAGTAGCGGAATGCCAGCGCCGAAGACCAACGCCAAGCCTGCAACGTGAATGAGGGACTGGAAGATTTCTGCAGCAGTCATGGTTTAGCGCTCCTCTTGAACAGTAGACGGCGCGGAGGCATCCTCCGCATTGGTAGCGGACACTGGTGCGGCGCCGGCAGCAACTGGCTCCTTGCGGTCAGAGCCCGCACCCATGGAAGAATCCACGGACTCGGAGTTTGGATCCCAGTCATTGTTGACGTTGGAAGCATCCACCGGGTTCATGCGGGAACGGATGACAATGAGCGCGGCCATTGCCAGCAGCAAGACGAAGTCCACGATGGCACCGGTTGCGACGTTGGTGAAGGAGGAGACGCCGTGTGCCAACCACCAGGTAGCAAAGCCCACGAACGCAGCGCACGGCAAGGTGATGAGCCATGCGGACACCATGCGCATGGCAACACCCCAGCGAACCTCAGCACCGCGGCGCCCCAGGCCGGTACCCAGAATGGAACCGGTGGACACGTGGGTGGTGGACAGTGCCATACCACCGGTAGCAGAGGTGAGGATGATGGCTGCAGAAGTAGCTTCAGCGGCCATGCCCTGTGGGGACTCAATCTCCACCAGACCCTTGCCCAGGGTGCGGATAACGCGCCAGCCGCCGGACAGAGTGCCGGCCGCGATAGCCACAGCACAAGAAACGATAACCCAGGTTGGAATGCGGGCGTCTGCAACCGCATGCCCAGAGGCAACCAGTGCCAGGAAGATAACGCCCATGGTCTTCTGTGCATCGCCAGCGCCGTGCGCCAGGGACACCAGGCACGCACTGACGATCTGACCGTGGCGGAAGTGCTCGTTCTTAGCCTTATTCGGGATGGTGTTGGTTACCCAGTAGATAAGGAACGTGGCACACGCCGAAACCAGCGCCGCGATGATAGGCGAGGCAACGGCCGGGATGATGATCTTGCCGGCAATGGAGGACCACTCCACGCCAGCCGAACCCATCGCAGCGAAGGCGGCACCAATAAGGCCACCAAACAAGGCGTGGGAGGAACTGGACGGCATACCCAGCAACCAGGTGAACAGGTTCCAGATGATGCCGCCGATAAGGCCAGTGAAGACGACCATCAACAGTGCCTGGCCGTCGGTATCAGCGGCGGCGCCAGACAGGTCGTAGGAATCAAGGTTAACAATGCCTTTTGCGACGGTCGCAGCAACATTGACCGAAAGGAAGGCACCCACAAGGTTAAGCACTGCGGAGATGGCTACCGCAGTAAAAGGCTTCAAAGCGCCGGTGGCAATGGACGTAGCCATCGCGTTGGCAGTGTCATGAAATCCGTTCGTAAAGTCAAAGGCAAGGGCGGTCACCACCACAATGCCGAGGATAATCAGAGTCGCTGTCACAGCGTTGGCCCCTTGGAAAGAAAAGATGAACACGGTACGCATCTGCGGCGCCTTCACACGTCGCGGACGAAATGCAGATTACTCCTGCGCCTATCCACAGACAATTGCTTTTCTTTAATATTTCCTTTGGTTAACCTTTTGTTAACCTGCTGAGACTCAGAATCGAGCCCAAGAGGATTCCAAAGGGATAAAATTTCCCCAGCTAATGCTAATTAAATGCCCCCCTCCCCCACTTAGCCCGGGTGATAAAAACCACTTAGGGAGGTATGCCAACATCACGCCGACATACCTCCCTTTTAAGGGTGTTTTACAGCACCTAGCGGAAGGTAGAGAACTTCTTTACCACCCAGCGGCTTAGAACAAGCAGGATGGCACCCAACACGATGGATACAACACCAAGGGAGATGAAGAAGGTATTCTCCGCGCCTGCATCATCCGGGTTATAGAAGCTAGCCAAGGAGCCGGCCAGCGAGGTACCCATAGCCACCGCCATCATCCACACCGCCATCATGCGGGACGGGAATGCCACCGGCGCCACCTTGGTGGCAAGCGCATTGCCCACCGGCGAAAGAAGGAGCTCCGCCATGGTGAAAAGGAAGAGGATGAAAACGATGACAAACATCGGGGTGGAGTTCGCTTCCGCACCCGAGAAAGGAAGGAAGAAGAACAAGGAGATGCCGATGACGATATTGGCTACGCCGAACTTTACTGGGGTGGACCACTGCCTATCCCCTAGCTTCGTCCACATCGTTGCGAAGACAGCGGAGAAAATAACAATAAAGATTGGATTAATGGACTGGACGAGTGATGGAGGGATTTCCCAGCCAAACATGTGGCGGTCCAGGCGCACATCCGAATAAATCGTCATCACCGTAAACTGCTGCTGGAAGATTCCGAAGAACAAAACACCGGAAATAAACATCGGAATAAAGCCCAACAGGCGGTTCTTTTCCTCCCGGGTCACCAACTTCGAGGTATACATCTGCGCCCACAGATAGATTGCTGCAACCAGAGCAACCGCGGTGACAATATTGGACAGCCAATCTACTTGAATAGCGCCGGTAGCCACTGCCACCACCATAACCACGATGATGGCTGCAACTACCACCACACCCATGAGCAATTGCTTCGGGCTAGCCGGGTTTGGAACCTCATGCCCCGCATCCTTGATGGTGGTCTTGCGCATCAGGGAATACTGAATCAGACCAAGCGCCATACCAATTGCCGCGATACCAAAACCCCAGTGGAAGCCCTTCCAGCCCCACAGGGCAGTGGTGAGCAGCGGACCAACAAGCGCGCCGATATTAACGCCCATATAGAAGATGGAGAAGCCACCATCGCGGCGCGGGTCATCACGACTGTACATAGCACCAAGCACGACCTGCGCGGTGGTCTTAACACCGCCGGAGCCGATGGCAATAAGGACGAGGCCAATAGCCAAACCAGTTATTTCGGGAACAAATGCCAAAGCAATGTGGCCAAGCATCACCATGCTGGCCGAGTAAAACAGTGTGCGTTCTGCACCCAAGACACGGTCAGCAACAAGAGAAGCCAATAAGCAGGCCATGTAGACCAAGCCACCGTAGGCTCCCACAATAGACGTCGCGTCCGCTCGGTCGAGGCCGAGACCACCATCGGTAGTGGAGTAATACATATAAAGCAAGACAAGAGCTTGCATGCCATAGAAGCTAAAGCGCTCCCACATTTCCACACCGAAGAGGTTTGCCAAACCCCAAGGGTGACCAAAGAATGTACGTTCGCCGCTCTGCGGCGTGGGCGTAGCAGCCTGGGCCGCCGCGTCAGATGTGTGTTTCTCCATAAAAATATCTGACCACTTGGAGGTCTAAATCACAAATCGGTCATTATAAGTTTAGTGTCGCACGATAGAAATAAACCTAACGACCTGCAGATATTGCGCAGAGAGAATTACCCCATTCGGGTGCAGCAAGAATTACCGGGCATTGCCCCTTCCCTGCCCCACAATGCTGAAAGCCCCTGCCTCACAACCGGAATTCGGTTGAGCGGCAGGGGCTACCTGGAATGGTTTATTCCAAATTAAGCGTTGAGCTTGCGGTAATCAAAGACCGTATCGATGATGCCGTATTCAACGGCTTCCTGAGCGGTCAGAATCTTATCGCGATCCGTATCAATGCGGATCTGCTCAGCGGTACGACCGGTGTGCTCAGACAGGGTGGTTTCCATCAGCTTGCGCATGCGCTCAATCTCGGCGGCCTGAATCTCCAGATCAGAAACCTGACCCTGAGTACCCTGAGTTGCCGGCTGGTGAATGAGCACACGGGAGTTAGGTAGCGCGGCACGCTTACCCGGCGCACCCGCAGCCAAGAGCACAGCGGCGGCGGAAGCAGCCTGACCCAGGCACACGGTCTGCACATCGGGACGAACGTAGCGCATGGTGTCATAGATAGCCATCAACGCGGTGAAGGAACCACCGGGCGAGTTGATGTACATGGTGATATCGCGGTCTGGGTCTTGGCTCTCCAGAACCAGCAGCTGGGCCATAATGTCATTTGCGGAAGTGTCATCCACCTGGGTGCCCAAGAAGATAATGCGCTCTTCAAAAAGCTTGGAATATGGGTTAGTTTCCTTAGTGCCCTGTGCGGACTGCTCAATGAAGGACGGCAGAACGTAGCGGGAACTTGGCATCTGGGACTGATTCATAGTGATTTTCTCCTTATTCCCTAGTTGCTCAGCGGGCCGTTGACGGACTCAATGACGTGGTCAACAATGCCGTAGTCCTTGGCCTGCTGGGCGGTCATCCAACGGTCACGGTCGGAGTCCTTGGTGATCTGCTCAAAGGTCTGTCCGGTGTGCTCGGCAATGAGCTCGGCCATCTCGCGCTTGGTCTGAGCAAATTGCTCAGCCTGGATGGCGATATCCGCAGCGGTACCGCCAACACCGGCAGAAGGCTGGTGCATCATGATGCGTGCGTGCGGCAGCGCGAAGCGCTTGCCCTTGGTGCCGCCGGAAAGCAGGAACTGGCCCATGGAAGCGGCCAGGCCCATACCGTAGGTGGCGATATCGCACGGCGAGTACTTCATGGTGTCATAAATAGCCATGCCCGCAGTGACAGAGCCACCCGGGGAGTTGATGTAGAGCGAAATGTCGCGAGTGGGGTCCTCGGCGGACAGCAGGAGGATCTGGGCGCACAGCTTGTTCGCAATCTCATCATCGACCTGGGTTCCCAGGAAGATAATGCGCTCGCGCAACAGGCGCTCGTACACGCTATCGCTCAGATTCATACCCGTAGACGACGAGTTCATTGAAGTCTTCTCAGACATTAGTGGTTCTCCTTCAAGTGAAGAATGCTTTAACTGGCCCCACCTTACCGGCATTCCTCTCAAACTTGGCCTCTGTTCGCTATGAGCGTTGGGCCACAGCGCCAAAGGCGCACACGGAAGCTGGGTTAACATTTACTCATGTCTGTTTCCGAGCTGTCCACCAGTACCCAGAACTATTTGAAAGCTATCTGGGGGCTAAAGGAATGGTCATCCGAGCCCGTTACCGCCACGCTTATAGCGAAACAGCTGGGACTCAAGCTCTCCTCGGTTTCCGATGCAGTGCGCAAAATGGCGAAGCAAGGGCTCGTGTCACACACGCCCTATGGCTCTGTGGAGTTAACCGAACTTGGCAGGCAGTACGCATTGGTCATGGTGCGCCGTCACCGCTTGCTTGAGTCCTTTTTGGTTCAAGCATTGGGCTACACCTGGGACGAAGTCCATAATGAAGCCGAAAATCTCGAACACGCGGTGTCTGACATGCTCATAGAACGTGTGGATAAGTTCCTTGATTACCCCACTAGGGATCCGCACGGCGATCCTATCCCTACGGTTGATGGACAGATCACCATCCCCAGTGCGCATCGCCTCACCGACAGCGGTGCACAATCGCAGGTGACCGTGGAACGCATTTCTGATTCCGACCCACAACTGCTGAAGTTCCTTGAAGAGCGCGGCATTGTCACTGGGGCTGTTCTTAGCACGCGCGAGGGAGCGCCCTTTTCAGATTCTCTCGAAATACAGGTGGCCGGCGGCACTCAGTGGGTAGTACTTGGACGCCCAGCTACCGACGCAGTGTTTGTAGCACACCACAACCTTTAGACATTCCCCTTTGCATTAATCCTGCTCTCACCTGCCCTTTTCAAAACTACGCTATACCGTAGTTGCAACTACGGCATTGCGTAGTTAGTCTTTTCGAATATCACCTACCCCACTTATGGCTAAGGCCAGGATGAGCAGGATTGCCATGTCAGACTCACCAGATTTGGTGTACTTTTCCAGCGTTTCAGAGAACACGAAAAGATTCGTCGAACGCTTAGATAGACCCGCGGTGCGCATTCCACTGCGCCCCAAGAAAACCGGGATGATCCAGGTTTCACACCCGTACGTACTCATCGTTCCCACCTACGGCGGCGGCTCGCTCAAACGCGCAGTCCCCAAACAGGTCATCGACTTCCTCAATGACCCAATCAACCGCTCCTTTATCCGGGGCGTTATTACCTCAGGGAATACCAACTTCGGAAGTGCTTACTGCGTCGCCGGACGCATCATTTCCGCCAAGTGCCACGTACCGGAGCTGTATCACTTCGAGCTTCTCGGCACCCAGAAGGACATCGCCGCCGTAAAGCAGGGCCTTCAGAAGTTTTGGGAGCAGCAAAAGCAGCTAACGATGACACCCCATTAATCCCCCACAAGATGAAGAACACATCCGCATCACACAGATTGGAAAACACAATGTGGCCTCTTGATGCCACCCCCACACAGACTATTGGCGCTACGCCCCGCACCGCTTCAGCAGACAATGCCGGCGGTGTCGGCAAGCGCAAGAGCTACCACGCACTCAACGCGCAGCTGAACTTGTTCGACGCTTCTGGAAAAATCCAGTTTGACAAGGACATTCAGGCAGCACAAGACTATGTCACGCACCATGTCGCTCCCCGCATGCATCAGTTCGATTCCACCAAGCAACGCTTGGAATGGTTGGTTGATAACGAGTACTACGAGCGGGATTTCCTTGAGCTTTATGATGACGCCTTTCTGTGCGCCATGTACGACAGAGCACATCGAGTTAAGCATCAGTTCCGCACCTTCCTCGGCGCATTTAAGTTCTTCACTTCATATGCACTGAAAACCTTTGATGGCTCCCGATTCCTAGAAGGCTACGAAGAACGCGTCGCCACCACAGCTTTATACCTTGCACAGGGCGACGAAGAGCTCGCAGAAAAGCTGGTGGATGACATCATGACCGGACGCTTCCAGCCCGCCACCCCTACTTTTCTCAACGCAGGCAAAGCCCAGCGCGGCGAAATGGTCTCCTGCTTCCTCCTGCGAATCGAAGACAATTTGGAGAGCATTGGCCGCTGCGTGAACTCTGCACTGCAACTATCAAAGCGCGGTGGTGGAGTGGCCCTGTTGCTGAGCAATCTGCGCGAATCCGGAGCCCCGATCAAAAAGATTGAGAACCAGGCTTCCGGCCTGGTCCCAGTCATGAAGATTCTCGAAGATAGCTTCAGCTATGCCAACCAATTGGGCTCCCGGCAGGGCGCTGGAGCCGTCTACCTGCATGCGCACCATCCAGATATTCTTCGCTTCCTGGATACCAAGCGGGAAAATGCCGATGAGAAAGTCCGCATCAAGACTCTTTCGCTGGGGGTTGTTATTCCAGATATAACCTTCCGTCTGGCCAAAGAGAACAAGGATATGCATCTTTTTAGCCCGTATGACATCGCTCGCGAGTACGGCGTAGCCATGTCTGACATGTCCATCACCGAGTACTACGACGAGCTGGTTGCCAATCCGCGAATCTCTCACACGACCATTAAGGCCCGCGAGTTTTTCACCACGCTGGCTGAGCTTCAGTTTGAATCCGGATACCCCTACATCCTCTTTGAGGATACGGTCAACCGCGCTAATCCCCTCAAAGGACATATCAATATGTCCAACCTGTGTAGCGAAATCCTCCAGGTCAACACGCCATCGACCTACGGAGCTTCGGGTGACTACACCACCGTTGGCCAGGATATTTCCTGCAATCTAGGTTCGCTCAACATTGCGAAGGCTTTTGAATCGCCGGACTTCGGGGAGACCGTCGAAACCGCAGTGCGTGCCCTCACGAAGGTTTCAGACCTGACGAATATCGAAGCTGTTCCCTCCATCGCTCACGGAAATGCTTCCATGCATGCCATTGGTCTGGGCCAAATGAATCTCCACGGCTTCCTTGCTTCACAGCGTATTCCTTATGGCTGCGCCGAGGCACTGGACTTTACAAATATCTATTTCCTCACGGTGACCTACCATGCGCTCCGCGCATCCCATGCACTCGCGGTTGAAAAAGGTCAACGATTCACAGGCTTCGAAGAATCCACCTATGCCACTGGCGCCTACTTTGACAAATACATCGACCAAGACTGGGCGCCAGCCACTGAACACGTAAAACAGCTCTTCCACGAAGCAGGCGTGCAGATCCCTCAACGCGAGGATTGGCTACGGCTCAAGAATCAAGTGATGCAAGACGGCATCTACAACGCCTACTTGCAGGCAGTTCCACCCACTGGATCAATTTCCTACATCAATGACTCCACCGCGTCCATCCACCCAATCGCCTCCAAAATTGAAATACGCAAGGAAGGCCGCTTGGGGCGCGTGTACTACCCCGCGCCGGAAATGACCAACGACAACCTGGAGTATTTCGATGACTCCTACGCCGTGGGATACGAAAAAATCATCGACACCTACGCCATGGCCACCCAACACGTGGACCAAGGGCTTTCCCTGACCTTGTTCTTTACCGCTGATACCACCACGCGGGACATCAACAAGGCACAAATCTATGCCTGGAAAGCCGGAATCAAGACCCTCTACTACATCCGTTTACGCCAATCCGCGCTCCAAGGAACCGAGGTCGAAGGCTGCGTCTCCTGTGCTTTGTAGGAGCACGGTCCTCCCCCTTGTCCACAACCATTCACTCAGAAAGAAAGAAGCTATGTCGTCAACATCGAATAGTGCTGAACTAACCAGCATTTCAGTTACTCCGCCGAGCTACCGGCATGATCCTTCAGCCCGCATCCGCGCCATCAATTGGAACCGGGTGAGCGATGACAAGGATCTTGAAGTGTGGAACCGTCTAACCGCCAACTTTTGGTTGCCAGAGAAGGTCCCGCTTTCTAATGATCTCCCGGCGTGGCAGAAGATGACACCCGAGGAACGCAACCTCACCATGCGGGTGTTCACGGGACTCACCACCCTGGATACTGTCCAGGCCACCGTGGGTGAAATCTGTCAGATTCAAGATGCCCGCACCGAACACGAGGAGGCCGTGTATACCAACATCGCCTTCATGCAGTCAGTCCATGCCCGTTCATACTCTTCAGTGTTTTCTACCCTGAGCAGTACAAAGGAAATTGATGAAGCATACCGCTGGGCGGTGAATAACGACCTTCTCCAGGCACGCGCCAAGAAAGTTCTCGCGCACTATTTTGGGCCGGATCCACTCAAACGCAAGGTGTCATCGACGTTGCTTTCCTCGCTGCTTCTCTACGCGGGTTTCTATCTTCCCTTGCACTTTTCTGTCCACGCCACCCTGACAAATACGGCAGACATGATCCGCCTCATTCTGCGTGACAAGGCAGTGCACGGCTACTACTCGGGTTACAAATATCAGCGCGGTCTGGAATCCACGACCCCGCTACGGCAGAAGGAGATGCATGATTTCACCATTTCTTTGCTCGAAGAGCTTTATGCACTAGAGCTGGACTATTCCGGCGAGCTATATGAGCCTTTGGGACTCATGGATGATGTAGCCGTGTTCGTTCGCTATAACGCCAATAAGGCACTCATGAATTTGGGCTACCCGGATTATTTCCCGCCCGAAGAAACGGAAGTGAACCCAGAAATCCTCGCGGCCCTAGCCCCCGGAGCAGATGAGAACCATGACTTCTTCTCCGGATCTGGTTCCTCCTATGTCATTGGTACTGCTGAAGA